>NZ_JTHN01000139.1 GCF_001399685.1 Paenibacillus sp. A3 | reverse complement strand
GCCCTACGTTGTATACGCCGGCAGCACCCGCGGCTGCGCCGGCATTGGCTCCCGCTCCTGCGCCAGCCGCAGCGCCGGCCCCTGCTCCTGCACTGCCTGCGCCTCCACCGATCCCCGCGCCGCCAGCTCCGCCAACAGCAAATTTCTCAGGAGTCAGAATGTTCAGGCTGTTCAAGACCGTATCTTGGTCCGTCGGAATGGCAAAATGAATATATTTTTCTTCCTTCGCTTCCAGCGTGATGGTTCCTTGCTCTACCTGGCTGCCGGAAAATACCTTCCCCGCCGCCTTGCCGTCTACGGCGAAAACTGGAATCGTCTCACGTTGGTTCGAAGGGTTATAAGCAAGCAATTGTACGACATATACGGTACCCTTGTCCGTAGACTCCTTATTGATCGCCGCCGGAGTATATTGAACCGGCGAGGTTAAGGTTGGGATTGTAAAGGAATCGGACCATTTCTTAATCGCACTCGGATCGGTAATCGGCGTATCGCCGCCCTTCCAAGTCTCCCCCGTAATTGGCGCCGCCACGACCAGCGTCTCCTTCTTTGGATAAACGTAATAATCGACATCGGTCCAATTCACTTGGGCCAGACTTACGGTATCGGTGCGGTCGATGACGGTCATATAGCTGAGCTCCGTGTTCGCTTTCGGCTGAATGGATTTCACATTCGAAGCGCTTGGCTGCAGCGTATATTCGACGCCTTCGCTTGTCTTCACCCGCAGTTCATAGTCCGGCACCCGCGTCGAGGTAGTACCGTTATTTTTCATTCGAATCACGACACCGAGTCGGGTGCCGTCCTGAATTCGCTCGTTTAATACGCCCTTGACTTCCACATCGAGAAGGTCG
Source organism: Paenibacillus sp. A3 (assembly GCF_001399685.1). GTDB lineage: Bacteria > Bacillota > Bacilli > Paenibacillales > NBRC-103111 > Paenibacillus_G. The sequence goes on along the minus strand of NZ_JTHN01000139.1, from coordinate 7,687 downwards.
GTCAGTTTATAGGTTACGACAGCTTGCGCCGCAGGCTCGCTTCCCGCAGGCTCTGCTGCCAGAGCGGAGTAACCTGTGCTCATAATCGAGGCGGTAATAACGACGGATGCTACGGTTTTTTTCATCTTGTTGTTCACTTGGTTTTCCTCCTGTTCAGGTCCGCTGAGGGTTACTTGGCCAGCTGGACTTTCTCTTTGTCTTTCAATTGGTTCTGACCCGAAATGATGAGCTGTTCTCCCTCTTTGAGACCGGACAGCACTTCTTGGATCGTTTCGTTCAAACGGCCTAAAGCCACTTTGCGTTTCTCCGCCGTATCGCCTACGAGTACGAAAGCGAACGTGTCTCCGCCTTCACGTACGATAGCCGTGCTAGGCACGGTAACAACCATCTGATCGGCTTCTTCCGTCACGAGAATCTGGGCCTTCATGCCAGGCCTAAGCTTACGCTCAGCGTTAGGGTACTCAAGCTCCAACGTGTAAGACTTGGAATTGGCGCTCATCACGTCAGCTAAATAGCTGACTTTGGCTTTCGTCTTTTCCAGCGTGCCTGGGACGTAAAATGTCAGCTCCTGCTTGCCGCGCACCAAATTGGCCGTCTCCTCGGTCAGCTCCGCCCGGATTTTGATCGGATCGAGCTGCTGCACTTTCCCGGCTTGGAAACCGCCGTTCAAAGACATGCCCACTTCAATCGGCAGATCGGTTAAGACACCGCTAACCGTCGCTTTCACTTCCATATTTTCGAGCGTCCGGTCGGCTTCGCGAATCGAAAGATTCGACGATTGCAGCGCTTGCTCCAACGGAGCCAAGGAGTTCGTCGATTCCAGCGTCTTCTGCTTGTTTCGGTTGTTTTCCAGTTCGAGTTTGAGATTGTTAAGCTGCGTTTCCATTTGCTCAAGCTGGAATTTTGTAACTAAGCCCAGATCGTAATCATTACGCATTTTGTTATAGTTCTTTTCGGTCTCCTTAATGGAATCTTCCAGCTTCTTGATTCCATTCTTCATTTCCTGCTTGCTGTTGGCCAATTCTTGTCTGGATTTTTCCAACTGCTGTTGACTGCTGGAAACGTCAATCTGCGCTTTTTCCTTTTTAAGCTTCACATCCGTCGGGTCCATGCGGAAAATCACATCGCCTTTTTCCACCATATCGCCGCGCTTCTTCAATACTTCCATGACGTCTCCGCCTACCTTGGTCACCACGTCAATCTGGATGGAAGAAATAACGTCGGCTACCTGCTCCTGCGGATCGCCGATCCTTTGCTTCTCGATTTTCGTGACTTTAACCGTCTTGAGCTGGGGCTCAGACGCGTTGGCAGCCGTCGGTGCGGCTTGCGGCTGGGCGCCGCAGCCGGCGAGGAGCGCCGTCGAAATAACGACGGCCCCCATCACTTTGGTACTTTGCTTGAAAGATTTTGACATGATCGGATTCATGGGCTGATTCTCCTTTTTCCCTTATAGAACTCTCTATCTATCTGAATGAAATGCTTTCTTAAGCATTCGTCACCGGCGTCGACTTGGATTCCGATGTCTTTCTGTTGAACAAGCGGCCGAGACGGGACTTGGTATTGTGAATAATTTCGTATACGACCGGTACAACGACCAGCGTGAGCAAAGTGGAAGTGGTCAATCCGCCGATAACGACTACAGCCAAGCCTTTGGAAATAAGCGCCCCTTTAGAGAACCCAAGAGCCAGCGGCAGCAGGGCAATAATGGTAGCCCCCGCCGTCATGATAATCGGACGAAGCCGGGATAAACCGCCCTCCAAAAGCGCTTCGCGTACGGACTGTCCCGCCTCCTGCAGCTGCTGCACGCGATCGATAAGCACGATCGCATTGGTAACCACGACACCGATCAGCATCAAGAACCCGATCAATGAGGTAAGGTTGAGCGATTCGCCGCTGACGAGCAAGCCAAGCAAACCTCCGATTGCCGCAAGCGGCAGAGAGAACAAGATTGCAAACGGCGCACTCGCATTTCCGAAAGCCAGAACCATGATCAGATAAACAATAAAGATGGAGACGGCCATGGCCACGAACATTTGCATGAAGTTTTTCTGGATATCGTCGGATACCCCTTTGACTTCAGGACGAACTCCCGACGGAAGCTCCACGGTTTTCAGCATTTCGGCCGCTTTGGCGCTAACGCCGCCCTTGTCCCTGGATTCGATCGTTGCCGTTACCGTTACGTATTGGACCTGCTGATCCCGGGTAATCGATGCCGGAGCCTCGATTTGACGAACCTTCGCTACTTCGTTCAGCTTGACGGTTGTCCCTGTAGGAGTCTTGATCAGGAAGTTTCCGATTTTGTCAATGGAATCCTTGAAGCTCTTGTCCAGCATGATCTTGGTGGAGAAGGTCGTATTGTCAAATTTCAGATCTCCGATCTTTTCCTCTCTCAACCAAGAATTCACGGTTTCGACGATTTGTCCGGAAGACAAATTGTAAAGTCTGGCTTTATTTTGATCTACGGCGATTTCCACTTCGTTCTTCGATTCGCTCAAGCTGTCTTTTACATCTTTGAACTCCGGAATTTCCTTGAGCTTATCCTTCACCATTTTGGCTCCCTGCGTGAGCAGATTCAGGTCGTCGCCTTTAAGCATATAGGAGAAGTCTCCTCCGCCTCCAGGTCCGCCGCCGCTTAGCAGCATACCGTTTACCTCAGAGCCTTTGGGAAGCAGGTACAATATTTTTTCCTTGGTTTCATTCAGCAGCTTCTTGGCGTTCGTTCCCTGCGATGCCGCGCCAATCAACTGGCTTTCGTAGTCTATGCGATTGTCCGTAGAACCGCCGCCTACATAGGACTGCATGTATTCGAAAGCGGGTTCTCCCGCCTCGTTTTTCGTCTCGCGAATCATCGCTTCGATCTCTTTCATTTTCAAGTCGTTGGATGCAAGCGAAGTTTCCCGAGGCATTTTGATCATAATAAACATTTGTTTATCCGAATCGCTGGAAGGCATGAACTCCACAGCCAGGAACGGAACCGAACCAACGATAGCCACAACAAAAACCAGCATGGAAAGCAGCATCGTTTTAATACGGTTGTTAAGCGACCATTTCAGCACTTTCAAATATCCGCCGGACACTTTGCCGACTTGCGTTTCGTCATGAACCTTAATATTTTTGGAACGCAGCACAAGCAGTTTGGCAAGCATCGGAATCACGGTCACGGCCACCAGCAGCGAAGACAACAACGCAGCGGAAAGCGTGACGGCGAACGGACGGAACAAATCCCCGAGCTCTCCCCCGACAAAGGCGATTGGAGCAAATACCCCGACGGTTGTAAGCGTGGAGGACGTAATCGCCGAAGCCACTTGCGCGGTCGCTTTCTTAATGACCGATTCTCCGCGTTCGTGAACTTTTACGAGCTCGCTGTAAATATTTTCGATTACGACGATACTGTCGTCCACGACACGCCCGATTGCGATCGTAATCCCGCCCAGCGTCATGATGTTGAGCGATATATCGAGCGGAGCCATGATGAGCAGCGTGATCAACAACGATAACGGGATAGAGACTAAAACGATGATGGTCATCCGAACATTTCTAAGGAAGAGCAGGATCATAATAGAAGCAAGCAGGGCGCCGAGCGCTCCTTCCTTAACCATGCCGTTAATCGAATCCTTAATCATGCTCGATGTAGCAAAAAGCACCTTAAACGTAATGTTTGGGAATTCCTGTTTCCACTTGGCCATCAAAGCGTCTGCTTCCGCAGCCAATTGTACGTCGTTAGAGTTCTTCGTTTTGTAGATCGTTACACCAATCGCCGGCTTGCCGTCGAGACGCGAAATGAATCTGGACTCGGAAATCGCTTCAACCTTGGCGATGTCTTTCAGAAGAAGCGTTTGTCCTCCCGGCGCCGTAATCTTCATGTTTTCCAAGCTGTAAATCGTATTGAGATCGCTCTTAACGCGTACCATCTGAGTGTTCCCGCTGAAGTCGACTAATCCGGCTGGGCTTGTCATAATGGCAGTTTGAATGCTTTGAGACACCTGTGCCGGTGTCAGCCCGTAGCTGCTGATTGCGTTGCCGTTCATTCTTAAGGTCAGAACCGCTTCTTTATTGCCGACCCCTTCGACGCGGTCAACGCCCTTGATGGCTGCAAAACCCGGCTGGACGATATCCTTGTAGATTTTATCCAGCTCCTGCTGGCTCATGTTGTTCTCGCCGTACACCGAGAGGTAGTAAATGGCGCTCGCTTCGGCGCTGGAGGTCTGAACCTTCGGTTTTTCCGCGCCTTGGGGCAGCTTTACGTTTGCAAGCAAGCCTTCGGCGTCCCTTCTGGCATCCTCGATCTTCTTCCCTTGCTGCAATTCAACGGTAACCATGGAGAAGTTATCGCTGGAGGTAGACTTTAAAGATTTGATGCCGTCTAGTCCCGCCACCGCTTTCTCGACAGGCTTGGTCACCAGCTCCAAAACATCCTTAGGAGGAGCCGTGTACTGGGTGGTAATATTGAATTTCGTTTGCGTAGTACTCGGTATGAGTTCCATTTTCAAGATGGAAGCCGCATAGGTACCGCCGCCAAACAACATCAGCACAATAATGATTACTGCGGCGATGTTCTTCATCGAAAAATTTGTTAATGAATTCATCTCTCTACTCCTCCATTACGATTGCTGACTACTTAGACGAGGCGTTTCCGGTTACCCCTTCATTTTCCATAAATCTTTTTTCAGTATAGCTTGGTTCGTTAACCGCTGTAAGGTGAAAAAAGTCATAATATAAAAAAATCCGGGCGTCCCGTCTTTCGTCTATCTATTTACAACTGCTCTCTTAATCGGACCCACTCCTCTTCGATCCCCTCCAATCGTGATAAAAACATCCGGTACATCGCGGAAACTTCCGCAAATCTTCGCTTGGATACCTCGAAGGATTCTTTTTCCGCCTCATCAATCTGAGACATTCCTTTGAGGGTGAACAACAGTTCTTCGCACTGCTTGGTAATCGATTCGATTCTTTGCTTGCTGGCCCGCATGCTAATCAACGTAAAATCGTCGGCTATGTAATAGTAGTCTTTGCGGTCGCTTCTCATCGGAATTTTTTGGCACATGGAGTACTTCTCCAACGCACGGACTTGGACACTGACGGCGGCTTTCGTTACGCCAAGCTGATCGGCAATTTCCTGCAGGCTGACCGGCTTGGACGCAAACAAAAGCAGGCCGAATATTTTACCGACAAGCGGACTGAATCCCTCCAATTCAAAAGTCCGGGACATGTGCTGGGTGACCGTCCATTTATATTCACCAAACGAGAGATGCGGTTTACTCATTATCTTCTCCTTATTAATATTGAATTAACATCGTTAAGAATGTTGTTAACGTTAATAACATAAATCGTCTTGAAAAACCTGTCAATACCCCCAATGAACATTTAACCAATTTATCATAGAAGTTACTGAGTTCCCAGCAAAAAACCGCTTCTGCACAGTTTTACGCAACTGATGCAGAAACGGTTTCGTTTAATCAAAAAAAAGTGAAAATATTATTCTGTAGTAATAAACCACTCGACCTCTTTAGTAGCGATCAGCTTCTTTTGTCCTTGGAACGAGTCGTAAAGGTTAAGCTTGAATTTTTTTACATAGCTGACTTCAAAAATCAGATTTTTATCGTCAGCTTGCAATTCCAAGTCCTTATGTTTTCCGATGACGATCTTGTCCTTCGGATCAAGCTTACCGCTGGTCGTACCTTGTTTATCAGGCGACCCGCCGTCGAAGTCTTTGAAATCAAACTCTTTGTTAAATTTAATTTTTCGGTCAGCGTCATCAAGCTCAAGAATCAGTTTGCGCCCTTCCATGTTCGTGTTCAACATTAAATCTTTGGTAAGCTCGTAGTCCATCTTGAGCTTTACGCCTTGTTGATCGATTATGGAGCGAATATTACTAAACGACAACTGGTACGGTACGAGATCTATATTTTTGAAGTCCTTCTTGACCGTAAAATCTTCTTGCGGTAGCCAGTACGCCGCAGCGTTAACATAAGCATCCGGTTTTTTATCCGCTTCGGTCAATTTTCCTTCAGTTACGGCTTCACCGATAATCACGCTCGTGCCGGAGGTCGGAAACCCTTTATCAATATTGGTAGAAAGCAGGAGAAGCGCCTTCCCATCCGGACTGATTTTCGATTTAACCTCTGAAATGGCCGCCGGATAATATCTTCCTTGGGCTGTCTTGAAATAGCCTACCAGCTTCGAGATGTCGGATGCTCTTGTTTCCAAATTGCCTACTTCGAGAAGAGCGGTAAACGTATCGGCCGTTTCCCCTGCATATGTCGTGACGGAGCGTACCTTGTAGCTTACGCTCCGGCCTACATTGGTCACTTTATGCGTTTCGCCGAAGTTATTATAAGGAATATTCATCAGCTCCGAGCGGTGTACGAATTCGAGCAAATCGTTCGCCGCCGTCTGTTGGTCTGTCTTCCCGTCGCTGCTGCCGCTGCCCGTTTTCTCTTGCAGCACAAGCTTGACCTTGCCGAATTGCGACGTGTAAGGAATTTTGCCGATAAACTGGAATTGAGCTTCCGCATTCGGGGCCAAGCCGATGACATTGTCTGTCCGAACCAGCTTCGCTTCCACCTTCACGTTGTCGTCCAGCTTGAAGTACCCTGTCAGATCCGGAATCGGAAGCGCTTCGGGACCTTTATTGGAAAGCGTAAACCCTGCGGTCAAAATATCCTGGTCCTCCCAAGGCAGCCGTTGGACCGTATTCAGTTGAGCCGTGTAGGTACCTGATTTGTTCGTGAAGCTGAAGGCTTTGCCCGTGTCCACCCCGTCCGTATCCGATACGGCCGGTAAAGCGAAGAAAGCGATCGGCAGATTGAGCTTCAAATCCTGTGCGTTCTGAACGATCACGAGCTGCCAGCCTTCCGTTGAAACGGAGACCGGAACGGAGCCCGTAAGATCGATATCTTTGTTCGTTTGCGGATTGAGGGTCAAATCTTTTACCGCCTTGGCATCAAGCGGATACATATACCCTTCGCTTGTGCGAAGCAAATATTGATATCCGGGCACCGCTACGCTCTTCGAGCCCACGTTCTCCAGATTAAGGACGACGGTCGGAGTGTAATTCTTCTCGTTCTTGCTCATCAATACTTTTTTGATGGTGCCTTTGACAGGATTGCTTGCCATTTGAATCGTATGTGCTTTACCGGCCGGCGTAACGACGGAATAGTCGTCAGGAACGCTCACATCTCCGATTTTCCGAACAAAATCCGCCTCCGGCATGCTGAAGTCCCATTTGATAATTTCAAAAATAAGATCCTTCAGGTCCGTCGATTCGTTTACCGTTGCGTAAAAGCTGATGTCTTGGCTCGATTTGGCCGGAATGCGGTTTTTATCCTTGTCCTGCGGCAGGACGCGAACGGAAATTTGGTTGCCGGTTTTCGTCCTTAGCCGCGGCCAGTAGTCGATGAACTGCAGGTCGGTCGTCCCTCCGTTGTGGACCCCTACGGTGAATGTCACGGTTTTGTTGCCTTGCTCCGGCAATCGGACAGGTCGCTCTTAACGCGACCAGCTATTTCGAGCTTAAAAATGTGGTCATGATGCCGGAGCAAGGCAACAAAACCGTGACATTCACCGTAGGGGTCCACAACGGAGGGACGACCGACCTGCAGTTCATCGACTACTGGCCGCGGCTAAGGACGAAAACCGGCAACCAACTTTCCGTTCGCGTCCTGCCGCAGGACAAGGATAAAAACCG
>NZ_JTHN01000138.1 GCF_001399685.1 Paenibacillus sp. A3 | reverse complement strand
ACAGGTCTGGTAAGACAAGCCTCTGCCTGTTTCTTGGAAGGTGTCGTTCCACCTCGCAAGGAAGTGGTTAAAGACAAAGCGAGCGCATCCAAACATCTGGTGGATCAGCGTCGTTTGCTCCTCCGTAGGGTAGATGCGAAAGCGAAAAGCTTTATGATGCAACATGCAGGAATTTACCTCTTTTGGTGATTTTATGACAATTATAGCACATATGTTCGCATTCGTATACAAGATATGCTGATTCATCTCCCCCTTATCGAAGAGGGAGTCTTCTCAGCTTAACGATAAAGGTATGGACCAGGTTCCCTTCAACCGTCTCCAACCGGTCTAGGACTCCATCTCGTTGTAAGACTCAGCAAGTGGCTTATTTTGAATTGACCGCCGAGGCAGAGTTCCTGCGTACGGACGCACCCCAATCGCTGCGGTCCACGGTATTGATGATCACCGATAAGGCATGGTGGCGTCCGACACAAGACCGGCTCCAATATATGAATCTCGGCCTTTGGGCGATTTTGGCAAGCCGCCTCCTCCTTTATTTGGACACCTCCCCTAATTTCATTTTCATAGCTTAAGATGGAAATCCACAGGCATAAGAATAATTTTCTTTTTATACATTTATTAACATTTTAGAACTTCCTCTTTTAGGGTTTAGTATGTAATTTTGGTAGCCATGGTCTATACACCATACGAGACAATAATGATAAAAATTCCAATAAGTAGTTTGCTGGCCAGTCAGCACCACGTCGATGTTTTCTTTTCCCCAAATTCATTAAAATTGAGTTGACTCAAATCCACTTTGTATCCCCGTTCCTACTCCTGATTTCAGTTGAAAAAATAAGCACCGATATTCGGGATAAGGTAGCTCTGGCTTCCCTACTTGTTTTCAGCGCCATCTGAAGCCTACGGAGGTAGCCAAACGGCTCGACCCTTTTCAGGAGCAACTGGACCGAATGGACACCATCCCGGGGATCGCTCGTCGCACCGCTGAACAAATCCTTGCCGAAATCGGAACGGATGTAGGTGCCCGATTTCCGAGTGCAGCTCACCTTTGCTCATGGATTGGACTTGTTCCTGGGCATAACGAAAGTGCCGGTAAACGCAAGCCTTCCAAGACTCGTAAGGGGAACAAGTATCTCCGTGCAGCTCTCACAGAAGCCGCCCAATCCATACGAGGGTCAGACAACTATCTTGGTGCCCAATACCGACGTATTGCAGCCCGCAAAGGAGGGCAACGTGCGGCCATCGCAGTTGCACATTCGATGATGACGATCGCATATTATCTGCTGACGCGTGGCGAGAATTACCGTGATCTGGGTGCCAATTATTTTGAAACGAGGCAGCAAGAGATGATCGTCAAACAATCTGTACGAAGACTAGAAAACCTGGGCTTTACCGTTACAATATCCAACCCCGCTGCTTCATGACGTCCATCCACCCCTATATAGAATGAAGGCGCCGCTTTAAAAAAACACGCTAGCCGCGCTTAGTTTCGTATTGCCATTTTTAGCTACTCCGTGTATTGATTTTCAGGGTAGTTGAGCGATATCGTCAGTCTATAACTTTATTATTCCAGTCTATAACATTATTATCTAGGCTAAAACTTTATTATTTGAAGACAACTGAGTTGAGATCGAATATGCGATCTGCTGTCCCGCCGAATCGTAAATATTACCGCGGATGGGCGGGATGGAACGCCCTTCGTGATCATGCTTGTCTGGCGTTCCTAGAGACTCGGACCCTCGACGAACTGTAGATAAGCAAAACGTACCTCGATACCCACCCTTTAATTGTCATATATTCAGACGAATTCCTTTTTAGAGAGGTTCAATCTTTATTCCTGCACAATAAGAATAAGCAACCTTACGGGAATGGCGGGTATCCGAACTCAATACCAAGTTATTTTTCAAAATTTACGCTTCCGAATCCATGAGACCGATGAATTCCCGGATCGGCTGTCGTCTATATAAACGAAGGCATAAATGAACACAAACTAATTTGACGAAGAGGTGTTTTGAAAATGGCATTAACGTCCGCATTCACGAGCTTCAACCTGCCTGTAAAAAACGTAGAACAATCGAAAGCGTTCTTCACCGGACTCGGATTCGAGCTCAACCCGCAATTCCCCGAGAACGAGAATTCGGTGGCCATTGTGATCGGCGACAACCTGCAGGTCATGCTGATTAATCAAGCATTCTTTAATACGCTCACGGAGAAGGAATCCGTCGATACGAGCAAGTATGCGCAGATGACGATCGCATTGGCCTTCGAGAGCCGGGAAAAGGTCGATGAAATCGTGAATACCGCGGTCTCCTTGGGCGGGAAATTGCACGCTGAACCTGAAGATCATGGGTTCATGTATCATTGGGGCTTCGTGGACTTGGACGGCCATCTGTGGGCCATTAACTACATGAACATGGATGCGGCACAAGGTTAAGGCTAACGGAGAGCACGATCGTACTAGGGTTCAAAAAGAAAGACGCCGGGCATCTCCCCCGGCGTCTTCTTCGCGATGATTAGTTTTGTTCGGTATAGGCTTTGAAATTGTCCATGATCGCTTGCCAGCCTGCTTGCTGGAACTCGACGGGATTGGAGCTTTCCGCGTCGAACATTTCAATGACCTTCGTCTCATTCCCTTGATCGACGAAAGCAATATCCACTCTTCTTCCGTCTTCCATGGTGTAGCCGATCGCCTCATGCCGATTCACGTCATCGTAGACGCCGCCAAAATCAAAGCCCATGCTGCCATCCTTCGCTTCCATCCGTGTCAGAAACTTGCCGCCGACCCGCAGATCGTTTTCGGCTCTCGGCGCATGCCAGTCCTCGGACGCTTGATTCCACTTCGTGATGTGATCCGGCTCGGTCCAATAGCGCCATACCTTCTCGACAGGGGCTTGAATGACGGCTTGTACGGTTACTTTCGTCGGTTGACTCGTTTCCATTTTAAATAGACACCTCTCTCATGATATTCGTCGTTTGGTTATTCTCATTGATATAGACGTAAGCCAATGACGAAATTCATTGGTCAATTCGCTCAGGCAGCCCAAATCGCGAAAATAATGGCGTATGAATGAAGTTTTGAACGTGCAGGATTTGATTTTCTTTGGTTTCGATGACGTGGATGCCCCAGGGTACCAGGCCAGAGCCCTCTTTGCCCGGCATATACTGGGCCAACGCCGGATAACCGCCATTCACCGTAATGGGCACAAATCGCGAACCTTCGCAATGCCAGCGAGTAAGCGAATAGAAGGCGGACAAATCTTCCTTGCCGCGGATCCACATCTCGAAGGGCGGCATCGACATGCAGCCTTCCTCGTGGAACAACGCGACGAGCGCAGCAATATCGAATTGCTCGAAGGCCTCCACATACCGGGACAGCAGCTGCTGCTCCGGTTGAACGTCCATGCTGCTGAGCTCATCCGAGCGAAGCTGCGCCCGGTCCATCGTCTCTCGGGCTCTTTGCAAGGCGCTGTTCACCGCTGCCGGCGACATCGCCAACGTTTCCGCAATCTGCTTGGAAGACCATTCAAATACATCCTTCAAAATGAGTACCGCGCGCTGCCGCGGAGGCAAGGTCTGCAGGAGAGCGATGAAGCACAGTTGAAGGGTATCTCTGCGAACGAGCCGATCCTCCGGATTGCCCCCAAAGTCGGGAGACGGCCAGATCCAGGCAGAGTCCGGCAGCGTGTCGCGCGGCTCGACGATGGCGACGGCCGGGTCGAACAGGTCAACGGGAAGCGCGCGGCGTTTGGATTGTCTCAGCTTGTCCAAGCACAGGTTGGAGGCAATCCGATAGACCCAAGTTTTGAACGAGGAATCCTGTCTGAACGTGCTCCAGCTCTGCCAGACCCGAATACTCGTCTCCTGAACGGCATCGTCCGCATCGTCCATGGAGCCTAGCATTCGGTAACAGAACGAGGTTAAGCCCGGCTTCAAGCTTGCAAATAATGGTTCGTCAAATGCGGTCTCGTTCATCGCGGCCTCCCTTAACGATCTCCCCGAAGGGGAATACAAGCAGCAACATGAAAATCTGCACCGATATCTAAACCCACATAAAATTGATACCATTTATTAATTTCTGATTTGTGCTTTTCAAATTCAATGGAAATTTGATTGTTCATAAATCCTCCAAAGATTGTTGCAGTTAAGCACTATCTATCCAAGTTTTCTTTAGAGCTCCTAAGGGCCCAATGTAGCATGTCAGGATTTAACGATAGTGCAGTAGAACCCACATTATACAAAGAGGTCATGATATGCCCCAATTATTTCAAGGGTTACTGCATTTTCTTCTATAAGGTTCTTTGTTTCGACAAAATGGTCTATTTTTCCTCCTATAAGGTTCTTAAATAAAAAATAAAACTTGCCTGGTCACGGCAAGTTTGGTTTGAATATTAGGGTAAAATGCCATTAAATGGAGTGCCCCAAATCTATAATAGAAGTCCAGGTATATTAATTAGCCGGCTCCATGCCTATGACGTTGGCTTCCCTAGAGGTCACTGCACAAATTATAGTTCAACATCTATACTATGATTTCCTACTAGCATGTAGTTTTTAGTTTGAGCTATGAAGCACTAAGAAAACTTTATTATCTCGTATAAATACTTTAGTGCTTGCTGATAATTCATTAAAACACCTCTACTAAACAGCTGCTTGGTATTATCTTACAATACCTACTGCATGTTATGCAACCGCTTTTAGTTCAATAGTATGTTATGCAACCTAATTTAATTCACCGTACACTTGGCGGCTTTCATCGTGCTTTTTAATACCACGGACTAACGCCCCTGAAACTCAATGTCTCAGAGGCGCTACACTTCCTTTATATTTCAAGTCGCTAATTCGGACTCAGTACCGCCAGTGTTTACTACGCTTCTAGGCTCCACCAACATGATATGGCATTCCTTTTCAGCAGAAGGCTTCATCTCGACTCCCCTCGGGACGATAAACATCTCACCCTTGGAAATTTTCACCTGACCATCACGAAAATCAATGATCATTTCCCCTTCGATCGTCATAAATACCTTATCTGTCTCTTCATGAACGTGCCATTCATACTCCCCGGCAATCTTAACGAGCTTAAATTGATGGTCATTTATTTGTCCAATGACTTTAGGAGACCATTGATCGTTGAATTTAGATAGCTTCTCATTCAGATTAATAGCTTGGTAATAGATAGTAATCCCTCCCTATTTTTTCGACAAGGAACCTGTTATATTTTGCAAAGCGTATTGGATAGCTAATGGGCCGCCGGTAATAGCGGAACTATCCATTAAATGGACATTGCCTTTCTTTACGGCATTCATAGCATTCCATACATTACTTTGATTTAATTCATTCATTAATTTATCCTTTTTCGTAATGTCGCCTATAAGGAAAATATGGTCTGCTTGGATAGTGGAAATGACTTCAAACGTAGTAAATTTATTATTATCCCCTTTAAATGTATGATCTGGTTTAAGCCCCAGTCCCTTTTCCTTATCAAACGCAAGCGTATAGACAGGATTGCCTTCATCTAGAACATTAAAGGTTTTTCCATCCCAAGACAATATAAGCGCTACTGACTCTCCTTGCATCGACTTTAATGCTTCGCGCCCCGTTGCGATTTCTTTCATCATGTTAGCAATTACTTTTTCCGCTTCGTCTTCTTTTCCAATAATCTCGGCTACTGTGCGGAGTCCATATTGCCAATTGTCATAGATGCTCTTGGAGTTTAACGTAATGACTGGCGCAATCTTTTCCATTGATTCACGAAATTTTTCATGATATTCTGTCGCTAAAATAATATCAGGCTGAACTGATAAAATTTTTTCAATATTCGGAGACGTTTTTTCTCCTAATTCTTCAGTTGAATCCATCTTCCCTTTTAAATAAGCTAAAGTAGATAGATACTCCTTTTCAGTAGAAGCAGCCAGCGGCTCACCTAATGCAGCTAATATTTCAGGATAAAAATACCATAGTCCGGCTATTTTTCCGGTTTTTTTCTTGATAACAATGTCTTTGCCTATGGCATCCTTAAATGTTCTTGGCCAAGCAGTTGAATTTGCATTGACTGCTGAAGCAGATGCGCCATTTGTAGTTGATCCTTTGTTTTTAGCAGGCGCTTCATTGCAACCTGCCAGTATGCCTGCTAATAATAGCATTGAGATTAGCAGGCCTTTCATCTTTCGCATACCCTATTCCTCCAACCTATTGTTTTCTTCGGCCTGCCATTAGTATAGTGAAGTCATTTTTAGATTAGAATGGATGCCTGTTGAAATTAGCATGGATTATTGATGAACTTCTCTCGATATTCAGTTGGAGAAATACCCGATTGTTTCTTGAACGCTCTACTAAAATAAAAGGGGTCAGCAATGCCAACCGTTTGCGCAATTTGTTGTACAGGCGCTTTACTTGTAAATAGCATTTCTTGCGCCATGCTAATACGATATTTTAATAAATATTCTGCCGGCCCCATACCTGCATGTATTCTAAATACATAAGAAAGTCGATTTCGGTTAACGTTATATTGTTCTGCAAGCGATGCCACTGTAAGGCTTTGATAATAGTATTCATGAATATAATTACATACCCGCTCGAATAAAGTATGGGATTCACAGCTATTTTGCCTGTTAGCAACACATAATAAGGTTTCATTCAGTACATCGCGAAATAGCATTTCGGTCTGAAACTTCGAAATGCCTCCCCGCTGATTATACACATGCCAAAGACGCGTAATTAATTCGATAAGACGAGGAGATTGTCCGGTTAATAGTTCAAAATGCTGATGAGAAAAGCTTGACTCTTCCAGTTTCGAGTCACATATCCGGTACAACACAAGAATATATTCCCAGTCGGTTCTGCCGAACGTTTTTTGATCTAGTTTCATATTTGCACCCCCGTGCACAACTTTTCCCGGCGAAAAGATATAGGGCGTGCCATTAAATTGAAATTGGATCTTCCCTGTAAGTGGAAACACAAATCCAGGAAAAGAATCTGTATAGTCAGCATAAGGCACACCTGGATCTTTAGCATATCTATATACTCCTTCTACTTGAAAAGGAATGTATGCAAAATGCTCCGCTAACTGATTCACGTCGATTTTCATATTTCGTACCTCATTTCATTAGTAATGCCAGTTAACCTGAGATTGATCGTTATGCACCCTGTGCAGCTCTTGACCACAAGCAGTATTACGATTCAACAAGCCATTGTCCTAATCTCCTCCTTTAACTTGGCTGTGTAATCAATAATCTGCCGCTGGAATGAGGAAATTGGCAAGAGGACTCTCGTCTATTTCAGACTATTGATAACGATTATCATTGTCAAGATGTGTGGGCTATAAAAATGCCTCTCCCGACTTAAGTTTAAGTATAAAAAAACAGCTCGATGCGATTCACGATGGACAACAAAAAAACACCAACGTCGTTCACGGTGTTTTAGTCTGTTTAGTTATTTAAAATTAACTTTGAAGTAATCGCATGCTATTCAAAATGACGATGAGCGCGGCTCCCGTGTCGCTAATGGCCGCAATCCATAACGTAAGCAAATCCGGGAAAATCAAGATCAGCGCCGCTCATTGGCTCTTCATCACATTAAGAACACCAGCTTGCTGCCATCGCGGGCCCGACCGTTTCCTCTGCCCATGACGGAATGTCCGAGCGATCCGTAAACGGCAGTTCGTTCGCTTCCGCCCCGGCTGTAAATGATCGCACTGGCTTTTGCGCCGCGAGGCGTATTGGTAAACAGCCAATTCTTCCGGATCGATAAGAATCGTTTGTTATTTTCAAGTAGGGTCGAATTCGTTTATCTATTTCAGGCCCGAACTGATGGACCCATCCCACATTTTCAGTTCAGCCAATAATACCACAGAGGAAGTTTTTGCACCACAACCTGATTTCTTATAAGAGTGCCCCCCTTTTGATGAAAGGGGATTAATGATCATGATTCAACCGGCAGTTCCGCATGTATCGTCACGGAACCATTCCCGCTCGTTGCCCAAACGCGTCCGCCTGCCCGTTCCACGATGTCGCGCACGATCGTAAGCCCAATGCCCGCACCACCGTACGCGCGCGAGCGTGAAGGATCAACCCGGTAAAATCGTTCGAATAAAAGCGTCAGATGCTCGGGAGCAATCTCTGCTCCAGTATTCGTAACCTCCACGCGGAGCATTTTAGCGTTCGCTTGCATCGATAAACGAACCGAATGACCATTCGGCGTATAGCGCATCGCGTTGTCGAACAGATTCTCAAATACGCGTACGGCGTGAACTTTGTCGATCATGACGCAGACCGGGGAGGACGGTACATCCTCTTGAAAAACAATTGCTTTTTCCTCCCATTTCGGCTTATACCTTGAAGCGGCTTCTTGGGCAACGGACCGGAGATCGACCGGATTTGAGGGAATGGCCGCTTTCAAATCGCTCTCCGCCACAGCCAGGCGGTGAATGTCCTCCACCAGAAAAACGAGCCGCTCCACCTCGTGGTAACATTTATCGAGCGTTTCGGGCTTTGCGGAGAGGACGCCGTCTCTCATCGCTTCCATATAGCCGCGTACCGTGGAAAGCGGATTTCTGAGCTCGTGGGCTACGTCCGCCACAAGGCTTCGCCGGAGCTGTTCGATCCTCTCGAGCTGCTTGCCCATTTGGTTGAATGAACGAGCCAAATCGCCGATTTCGTCGTTCGATCGAATCTCTGCCCGCACGGTATAATCCCCGCTCGCGACTCGCTCAGTCAGCTTCCGCATCCCGGACAAGGGGCGGACGATCGAACGGGTGAACATCCAGTTAATCCCAATGGAGAGGGGGACGATGACTAGACTGGTATATAGAAAATAACGCCCCGTAGCCGATTGGAACATGAGGAAATTTTGGTACACCATCAAGCGGTTTTCTTCTATCAGTTGAAGCGTGTACTGACTAAATCCGATGCTGATTCCGGCTGCCAGCAAAATTAAGACTAGCGCGTTAAGCGCCAGGAGCTTGTAAATGAGTTTGATTTTCACCGTTTATCCTTCCTTTAACCGGTAGCCGATGCTCCGGACGGTTTCAATGAGATCGAATCCGGGATCGGTATCACGGATTTTTTGCCGGATATTGCCGATATGCACATCCACGATGCGGTCGACAACATCTTTATCGCCCAGCGGATACAGCACGTTCAGCAAATGCTCGCGTGTACAAACTTTTCCTTGCATTTTGAGCAAGGTGATGACGATTTGCGCTTCCTGGTACGTGAATTGCAGGGGCGCTTTCTTCCAATAAAACCGATGGCTTTCGGAATCGTATGACAAATTCGCGTTATTGTTCAAAATGAGCCCCGACGCTTTCCGCTCCGACGTACGCATCCGGCGTAGAATTGCCTGCATCCGGGCGACGAGTTCTCTCGGGCTGAACGGTTTGCACAAGTAATCGTCGGCTCCGCGTTCGAAACCCCGGATTTTGTCCTCTTCCTCAATTTTGGCCGTAAGCATGACTATAGGCGCGCTGCTGATTTTGCGTATTTCCCAGCATGCCGTAGTGCCGTCCATGCAAGGCATCATAATATCCAGAATGATGAAAGATGGAGCCTCAGTTTTCACCAGTTCAACTGCTCGCTGCCCGTCGCTCGCGGCAAGCACTCGGCAGTTCAGTGCCTCAAAGTATTCCTGCAAAAACGAGACGAGCGAAGCATCATCGTCCGCAATCAGAATAGGACCTTCAAGCTGCAGCTTGTCCATCGGAACGTTCACCTCCACGGCTATCATTTTATCATACATGATGCTTTCGTGTTCTTTATATGATCTTTACAATTCTCCGTTACATTGGTCAAGAGCCCCGTCTTACGTTGGCTAAAAAACTTTTTCAGAGAGGCGATGAGTGAATGATGGTAAACAAAATGATAAAACCTGTACTTTTTGCCGGAATGGTACTTTCCGCTATTCAACCGGCGATTATTTTTGCTGCTGATAACAATCCGGCTTCGATCCCGGCTGCGGGAAACAACACCGTTGCGGCAATCCGCCCCTTTGACGGCGAGATTACCAATAACTCGTTGGCCGTAAGTCCCGACGAGCAAACTGCGGTTGTCTCGGATAGTCGTCAGCCATGGATTCGAGTCTATGATCTTGCCAAAGGAACTTTGCGTAAGGAGATCAGCGGCTTTGTCACACCAAGAAACATTATTTTCATTAACGGCGGTTCGCAGTTTGTCGTTTCGGATAGCACACTGGGCACCCTGCGATTTTACAACACGGAAGACCTGGTATTGAAGGATGAAGTTGCAGTAGGTCAAGGCGCATTTGGAACTGCTGTCACCCCGGACGGAAATACCATGTATGTCAACAATGAAGCCAGAAGTACAGTAACGGTTGTGGATCTCGGGCAGCATAAGACGACCGCTGTCATTCCGGGATTCTCCCAACCTCGTCAAGGGATAAAAGTATCTCCTGACGGTCGTTATGTGTTTGTTACTAACTTCAAGGGAGACAAGGTATCGGTTGTGGATGTCAAAACCAATGCAATCGTCCATGAGATCTCCGGATTCTCGATGATTCGAGCGATTTCAATATCCGCCGATGGCTCTACCATGTATGCGGCAAACAGCGGGCGTAATAGTATTGCCATAGTGGACATCTCGCAAGGCAAAATCATTGGCGAGGTAAAGGTTGGGCGCGATCCTTACGGCGCATCCCTTTCTCCTGATGGAAAGGTCCTTTTTGCCAGCAACAAGTTGGATAATACCATTAATATAATCAGCACCTCCGACAACAGCATCATCGGGACCATTAAAGGATTTTCAGAGCCCCGGCAAGCGATCAGCTTCAGCAAGGATGGAAACTTTGCTTATGTCCTTAATCGCGATCTCTCCGTTTCTCGAGTGGATGTGAAGGCCGGTATGATTCTCGATACTGTAAGCGATAAAGATGATACTTATTATGATGTCAAGGTCAATGTTAAAGGCAATCCGATTCAAAGTGAAGAGTATCCTTATTATAAATCCAAAGCCGACATCATTTATGTTCCTGTACGTTTCGTTTCAGAGGCTTTGGGTGCAACAGTGGAATGGAACAATGATTTTCAAACCACTCAAATCAACTACAACGGCAAAGTCTATTCAGTTAACGTAGGAGGTAAAACCGCATTGGCAGGCGATCAACAGATCCAACTCGATGGTCCGGTTGAAAAAAGTGGGGAACGCACCTTTGTTCCGTTAAGCTTTTTTTCGAAAGTCATGGGAGCCAGCGTAAAGTGGGATAATTCAAGCAGAACAGTAAATATTACGCCGGTTAATTAATGATATAAAACGAAGCCGAACAATTTATGGATCCATTCACCATCAGAAAGAACAGGTGATATTTCAACCTGTTCTTTCCTTAGCATATTAGCATCAGTATAGTTTTGTCATAATCGAATTTTATCGCCTGCCTGAAGCGGTTCGCTGCTTTCGGTGACGATTTTTTGCTGTTCGAATAATCCTTCGGTTACGGCCGATACGGATTCATTGGAATCGATAACAGTAACGGGCAGTTTCCGAATGTAAAATGCGTTGCCGAGCGGGCCGTTTTTTACCTCGATTCCAAACACATACTTTTCGCCGCCGTCATCGCGGATCGCTTTTTTGGGTACGAGGATCGCATCGTCCGTCACTTTCGTCAACTCGACTTGAGCCTTCTCGCCGCCTTTTAAATTCTCATTATTCAACGTAACCTGAACACGTTTCATGGAAACGTCCGCGCTTGTCCCATTCGATCCGCCGGCCTGATAGCTGGAAACCGCATTCTGAATTTGTTCAATTCGTCCTTCAACTTGAAGAGCCTGGCTTCCCTCCACCCGCACTTTCAAGCTCTCGCTCGATTGCAGCGAAGCTGCCATATGAGCCGGCGCAAGGAAATCAAACTCAAATCCGAGGCTTCCGTTGGAAATGAGTCCGATTTCATCCAATCAATCCGTCCCCAATGCAAGCTTTCCAGCCATTCATTTAACGTTCCGTTCCAGTCGAATACGATTTGCCATATCATCACAATGGATGCAACAGGTACAACCAGGGGCAATACAAAAGCGGTTTGCAGCCAATTCCGGATAAACAGCCGTTGGTTCAACAGATGGGCAAAAAATAAAGATAAAGCAATGATTAGCGGTACGCATAACCCGGTAAACAGAAATGTGTTTGCTGCCGCTTTGCGGAATGAGGCGCTCGCCAGCAGCGCCTCGTAATTGTGCAATCCAACAAAGGAGCCATCCACCGTACGATCCTGGAAAGAATAAAGAAATCCCATGGCGAATGGAATAATATAGAAAATGGCGAAGCCAATCAAGCTTGGCGACAGGAAGAGCGCAGCCACGGCCATTTCATTGCGTTCGTACCTCCAAAACCTCATCTTATTCATTCAGTACCGTGGTTACCCGATTTTGAATCAGCTTGGCCACAGCTTCCGGGGTTTTCTGCCCGCTGAAATAAGCAATGGATTCTTCCTGCACAATTTGATCGATTTTGTTAGTGCTCCGAGGCTTATAAACACCAATGATGGTTCCGAACACGAACTTCTCCAAAACATGATAGTTGGCTCCGTCCACGAACTTCTCCAAATCGTCAATATCCTTTTGGGTAATCTCGAATACTTGGTCTTTCATACGGCCGAGTTCTTGAATGGATTCTACCTTCCCCGTTTTCAGCAGCTCCTTGACGTTCTTTTTATAGGCAGCCTTATTAATGGAGAATCCGGCGCTTTTCGCTTGAGATTGCATTTCTTCGGATACCATAAACTTGACGAAATCCCAAGCTTCCGGTTTAACAGACGACTTGTTGTTGATACCGATCATCATATACGTCCTGAACGTGGCTCCGGATTTCCCCCCTTTCGGAACCGGACTCAAGTAGAGCTTCGACTTGTATGCAAGCTCGGGGAGCAAGAACTCGCTTTCCCTTAATGCGCGTATGTAATCTGCCGCTGAATTGATTTGAACCGATTTGAAAATGAGGGAAAATTCAGTTGAACTAATAATTTTATTGTCGTACAAGGATTTCACTTGCTTCATCATCTGAATAAAGTTGCTTGTATCAAAATTGGCTTTCCCATTGACTTGGTCCACATAGGAAGCATATTGGTCATTAACAAAATTAGACAACATGCGCTCGGGCGTAATTCCGCCTAAGGCATATCGATAATATTTTTTATCCGCATTATTGGTCAACTGTTTGGCGGTTTCGGAGAAATCGGCCCAGGTCCACTTCATATCATCGAATGTAAC
This sequence comes from Paenibacillus sp. A3, assembly GCF_001399685.1. Taxonomy (GTDB): domain Bacteria; phylum Bacillota; class Bacilli; order Paenibacillales; family NBRC-103111; genus Paenibacillus_G. The sequence goes on along the minus strand of NZ_JTHN01000138.1, from coordinate 41,702 downwards.
TCCGCTCTTCTCGATGAAAGTCTGGTTGCCCATTAAACCATAAACGAAAAAATATAGCGGCATCCCGTAAATTCCACCGTTGGCCTTAATCCCATCCAGCACGTTATTGAAATAGTCCTCTTTTTTAAATTCGGGGTCCTTGTCGATGATTTTGGACATATCGGTTAATAAACCTTTGGTGATGTAATCGGCTAAAGGCAATTGATCCAAATCGATAAGATCGGGACCTTTGCCGGATAGCATGGCCGTATTCGTCGTTTTGACGTATTTCTCCGAATCTTGTTCCGACTCGCCATCGTAAGATTGCAGCTCAATCGTAATGTTAGGATGCTTGGCTTCATATAGCTGCTTTGCCAGCTTATAATAATCGTGTGAAGAACCGGTAGAGAACACAATCTTTTTTTTCTCCGTAGTGGATGGGGGCGGCAACGTGGTTGTACTGCCGTCGCTTCCACTGGCTCTATTGCCGTTTCCGCTGCCGCTACCGGCATTGCTGCAGGCCGAAACGGCGACCATGGAGCAAACGGTTGTCAGGATGATCAAAGACTTCTTCATCGGGCACTTCCTCTCAATTACACTATGGTATTCACCGCGCTCGCGGTTCTCCATCAGTATAATGAGCCGATATATGAGAAGTTAGATGGACTTGTATAGAAGTTGTAAAATCATTTCCCCAAAAGTGATGAGAATGCTTCGAAGCTTATTCCTATACTTTCGGGGGAGCCCCCGTAATCCACAGGAAAATACCCCGAAAAACAACAAAAAACCGATCGCTATATGCAATCGGCATGGAAATCACGGATAAGGTTTTTTACGCTCGATATAGCTCAGCAGCGCCATAATATCTTTACTGAAACCGCTGACTTCGTTCATATGAAAGCTTACCGTAACACTGTATTTTAACGTTTGGTTATCCTTGCTCGTATAGAATACTTTTACTTCACCATCCATCCCCCACCGCGTCATGTCTTGATTCAGCGTCAACTCGGACAGCGGGTAACTTCCTTTTTCCTCAATGAATCGATTCGCAATATCGAAGACCTTATTATCTCTCACAATCTCCTGCGCGCGACTTTGTTTGCCGCCTGACCTCGAAATTTTGACGATATCGCCGTCTTTTGCATTCAGTACCACATCATAAACCTCATTGGGCTCCACGGATTGTGTCAGGGTTACATAATACAGGCCTCTTGGGATTTGATCGAGCAAGGAAGATAGCCCTTTTGGGATTCGATCCAGCAAGGCTTGGTCGCCGTAGTAAACTGCATCTTTCGGCTGCGGGCTGTTCAGCAGATCATTCAGCTTGTTCTGGTCTACGTACATCGATTCGAATCGAAGCTCATCCATTGTTACATTCATTTCGTAGTATTTATTGATCGCCTTTAGACTGAGCGTCTTCGCCGTTTCTTGAGAAAGCACGCCTTCATATTCCGGTTCGATGCCCGGGTTCTCTTTCATGATTTGTTTGACCATCACTTTATCCTTGGGGATAGCTTTAAACCAGCCTTCACAACCAGTCAACAGGACGAGGAATGCCAAGCACATAAACGCCGCAATCCATTTCTTCACGGATGTTCCCCGCCTTTCGATTGGATCGGAGCAAAGTCGACTTCAACGATCGTTCCCTGATTTTCATTGCCTGCAATATGAATGTTGGCATGGTGCAATCTGGCGACACTTTGGCAAATCGAGAGGCCAAGGCCCGCTCCGTTACTGCTTCTCGTTCTTGCTTTATCGGCCATATAGAAGGGCTCGAAGATTTTATCCCGATGCTCTTCAGCAATCCCGATGCCTTGATCGGCGATTTGAACAATATAATGGCTGCCGCGCCAGAAAGTATGCAGCTCAACGGTCTGGTTTTCGGCTGAAGCTTTGATCGCATTGTCTACGAGATTGAAGATCAGCACCTTTATCAGATCAGGATCGACAAGCAAGCTCCCTCCCTCGCAGTCCGTGACGATACGAACCCGCTTCTCCTTCGCCATGATCTCCAGCGCCGGCCGAATTTCGGCAACAATGGCTCCGAACTCATGCGGCTCCATTTCGAAGCATCCCTCTTGAAGCATAATCAAATCCATAAGCTTCAGCGATAACGATTCCAATCGTTTTCCTTCAGAATAAATGACGTTCAAGCCGTCAAGGAACAGCTCCTCGTTGTACTTGGTCGTCCTCAAAAAATTGGCATAGCCGATAATGGAAGTTAAAGGCGTTTTTAACTCATGAGTAAAATTATCGATGAATCTTTGCTTTTGCTGATTGAGCCGTTCAAGATCCGAAATTTTATCCTCCAGGACTGCCGCCATTTCATTAAAGTTGTCGGCTAATACGCCGATTTCGTCTCTGGACTTTAAGTGAACCCTTTCCGAAAAGCCACCTTGAGCGATGACCTGCGCCGTCTTGTTCAGCCGGTCTATGGAACGTGTCAATCCTCTGCTCACGAAAAACATAATCAACATAAACAGGAAGCAGGCCGCCAAATCCACCTTAAAGAAAAAATAATATTGATCCACCCGATTCTGATATACGGGAGTCACGTCTACCATGTAAGTAAACATGTAAGGTTTATGATTGATATTCGCCAGGTTCGAAGTGAAGAGAATCGTGCGCTGGTCAATGTCCCGCAAAATATAGCGAATTTCATTCGCGTCCAGCTTGTCCAGCTCGTTACGCTGAGCAGGCATCGAAAAATCCAAATTGCTAAACACCGGCCGGTTCGTTTCGTCCCTGATATCCAGGTACACCCGTTGATCGCTGTTTTTATGTATAAATTCATTGGCAATTCTCGTCAGTACCGATTTCTCGTAATCAATGGAGTCATAGATGCGCAAAATCGGTACAATCGCTTCGACGCTCGTATGGATACTCATATTTTGACTTATCGCGTTGTTGATTTCTTGCCCGAGCATCTTGTTATGGCTCCGCTCAATGACCATGATGGATGCTGCATGAAAGATGAGGAGAAATGCGAGGATCGTGAAGACATAAATTTTCTGCCAAAACTTCATCCACCTAGTCCTCCAGCCGGTAGCCCATTTTGTAAATCGTCTTGATATGATCTTGGAGATCCAATTTCTTGCGAAGCGATTTGATATGCATATCGACTGTTCTCGTCTCGCCATAATAGTCGTAGCCCCATACTTTTTCGATGAACTGTTCTCTGGAGAGGGCAATATTTTTGTTTTTCAGCAGAACGATGAGCAAGTCGTATTCCTTCGGCGTTAGCTCGACGGGTATCCCCTGTTTGATGACTTCCCTTTTGTCCAAATCCACTTGAATCGTTTGAAACGTCATCAGCCGCTCTTCTTTGCCGTATCTTCGCAATACGGTTTCGATCCGGGCCAGCAGTTCAATCGCTTCGAAAGGCTTGACTATGTAGTCGTCCGCTCCGAGCTTTAACCCATTGACCTTGTCGTATACCGAATTTTTCGCCGTCAGGAAAATGACCGGAATGCGGTAGGGCCGAATTTTCTCCATCAATTCGAATCCGTCCATATGCGGGATCATCACATCCAACAAAATGAGGTCGAACGGCGCCCGCTTCAGCGCCTCCAGTGCTTCCAAGCCGTCGTAAGCCTCGGTCGTCTCATAATTTACCAGATTGAGGTTCATTTTGATAATTTTTGAGATATGAATATCGTCTTCGACAATCAAAATTTTTTGTGACATGACCTGAGCACTCCTTGCGAGCAGTTCTTATGTTCTATAATAAAGAAAAACAGATTACGACAGCAAGTGCAACTGCGAGACGGAGGCAAACCGTTACCGGATCGCGACTTTCTTATTCACATCTCCTTTTTAAAAAAACTTATTTTCATAACATAAGCAATACGCCTTGATATTCGGATCAATCTACATCGCTAGCGTCCTCAATTCGGTTACCATACGAGTTTATCAAGTAAAGCCCACACCTGACTACTTGGTGTGGGCTTTTGATCAGCAAATTATGAAATTACTTTTGATAACGTGTTACCTATCCATAGTCTTCGTCTTTTTTAGGCACGAGCTTAGGTCGGTCTTTTTGGTATATTAATCCTTTTTAAATATTTTTTTAAAAGAAGGTTTCCATTCTGACAAATCCTGATAAACAAACGTTATATTGTCACATATTTTATCTGCAACTTCGTACATATGTTTTATATCATTAGCCGTAAATAATATATATCCTTTGCGCCCAGTACTCTCTACAATAGTTGGTATGGTGTCGCCCTCTTTTACTAATAGATCAATTAATACGACCTCGGATATGTTAGCTAACCCTTTATACTTGATTTCTTTTAAGCAACCTGGTTTTGGAATCAAGCTTAAAGACATAGCTTGACATTTTGAAGGTACACATCTAAATTCATCTATAGTCTTAGTAGCTAACGCATCATAATAGTATCCAAATTGAGATATGGCGGTTGTTAGTTCTACCATTTTCCAAATATTACCTCCTCCTATCCTGACTTGAGACTCTATGATTATTGGCTTATTTTGTTTGTCTATCTTTACCTCTGTATGAGTAATGCCGTCTTCCAGTTGCACGTCGTCCAAAAATAGCATTACTTTCTCAATGATTAATTTTTTTTGAGATTCATCTATAGGTGCCGGCATCATAGTATAGTTTATTATAAACGTATCTTCTTTAAATATTTCAGCTGATATAGCCAGTATAGAATGCTTTTTGTTATAAGAAACGGCTTCGACCGTATAAACTACGTCACCTTCAATGTACTCTTCCACTAAAATAGGTAATTGAATACCATTATCTTTAATAAATTCCTCTACGTCATCCCCCATGTCTAGCTTAGATACTCCTTTACCACCTGCGCCAATCGGGGGCTTCATTACAATACTACCTTTTTTGTTCAAAAATTCATCAATGTCTTTTATGTTGTTGCAAACGATCGAATCTATCGAAAAGTCTTTGCCTGCTAGAATTTCACGCATCATGTCTTTATTGCGGGTTATCATATTAGCGTTGTAAGAAGATCCTTTAACGTTAAAAATCTTTGCAATTATGCATGCCGTATCTAAGGCTACTTCGTTGAAAGATACAACCACATCAAACGGTTTCTCTTTGTACAATTCTTCAGCATAGTATACACACACGGGTATGTTTGTTGTGTCTATTTCTTTTTTATAGAAACACTTTTCTAAGATCGTTCTATCGAAATATATGTGTTTAGTGTAAGACCCTATATACGAAACAGTATACCCCCTGTCTAAAGCATCTTGTATAGGCTTTGTCCATCCCCCTATAAATAAAACGTGTGGTGTATTTTCTATGTCAGTTCCATTTAATACCTTATACATCATAATCATCTCCTCTAAATTGAACTCGTATATTCAATGTTGGTTCCTTTTAATACGCCTCGCCTTAACAACACGATTAAACACAATGTTGTTCCGAAGCCCCCTATAAATAACGTAGTTTGAAGCCCAAATATAGAAACTAAAAATGCACTAGCAAAACTTCCTAATGCCCAAGCTCCCCAATTAAGCGTACGCTGTACAGCATTTACTCTGCCTAGCATGTGACTTGGTGAGGCAAGTTGTCGTATGGTTGCAGCGTAAGGGGCAAATACACCTTCTCCCATACCATGTATGATACTTACAGCCACTATACCGTAAACGGTTCCCAAATATCCCATTATGGGTATAAAGGACAGACCCATAACTGATACAGTAGCGCTATAAATAAGCATTTTTGTATTATTAATTTGTTGACTTTTTTTTACGAGTATCGTATTGCCTATTAAAAATCCTACCGCTGCCGAACCTACAACAAAGCCTATTTCAAGTTCAGATAGACCCATTACCTTATAAAGGAATATTACTAAAATGCTATTTAGTATGTATTTAAAAAAACCGTAAACAGCGCCACAGCTTACAATTGGTTCCAATACAGGGTGGTTTTTAAAATATATCAAACCTTCATATATGTTTTTATATATGGATTTTATATTTACGTTTTTTAAAGAGCCCTCTGTATGCGGTTTAAACCTTGAAATAAATAATACACACACAAAACAAACAAAATACGTTACTGCGTCAACAGTGAATAGGCCTGTTAATCCAACTAGAGTAATAACGATTCCTGCTAGCATAGGACCAATTACTATAGCAAGAGACTCCGAAAGAGCTAGCCCCGCATTTCCTTTTTTTAAGTTGTCTTTATCTGTTAATATTTCCGGTAAAAAAGAAGGAATTGCAATGTTGTAAAACGTGGTAAATATTCCATTTAAAAACATGAGAAACACCAATAAAGGGAACGTTATTTTATTTGTTACAGCCAGTATGAATACTGATAAAAATAAAACGCCTTGACATATACTACAAATTAGCAAAACCTTTTTTCTATGAAGGATGTCTATCAAAGCACCGGCTACTAATCCGAAAATTAGGTAGGGTATGAATATAATCCCACGAAGCAAGGCAGCATTCGCCTCACTTGTTTTTAGCACCTCTAATGCAAAAAGAGGCAAAGCTACTACGGTAAACTGGGTACCTAACAAACTTACAGACTGTCCTAGCCAAAGCTTGTAAAAATTAAAATTTTTTTTATTTTTCATAATACCCCTCTCCATTAATTCAGATTAATAAATTACCAAGTTAGCCCATCTTGTGTGTTCGTTTACCACCACTGCCGTCCCCATAAAATAATCGTCAATAGAAAGCATTAAACTTCATATACTAACTTGAATTCTTTATATAATTCTAAGGTTTTTATCCAATAACTGTAAATTTTATATTTGTTTTTTTCAGACATATCTGTGTAATGCTCTGAAATCTTTGTTGTTTTTACTGCTTAATAGAATTTGTCATTGTATGATGCATCATTTTGTACGATAGCCCGCCATCTCTCATCAGTAAAATTGACTTCGTCTGTTTCTGTTGGCTTATTTTGTTTTTCTCATGTAGTCACCTCCACGGAAAACTAGTATAAACCAAAATTCATCATTTGTACGGATTTGGGAATATAAGAGCAAGATTACAAAATCAAATAAAAGCAATTATGATAAAAATATATTAGAGCTATGCATGGCAAAACAGGAGGAATTTCATGACAAAGCATATTAACAACACTGAATGGAATACTCCATATTTTATAGGTGATATAACTAGTAAAACGTATTGTTTTCCATTTTGCGGTTTGAAATGAAAAAGCGCCTCCTGTATGCTGGGTCTCGAATGTAGGCCACATTCATTGCCCCTAAATGAGGAGGACGCTCTAGATGAAGCATAACAATCTTGCAAACAGAATCAACGCATTGAACACAAAAATAGCCGGTGCGGACTGGCGATTCTTAAAGCAAATAATGCTTAAGGTACGATTTGGCTGGTATAGAATAAAAAGGTTATCAAATGCCGAACGAAACTCTCAGCAGATGATAACCTTTTGGGGTTTCAATAGCTACCCTCACAAATACATTACTGCGCCACTCCAAATACATTGAGTTCAGCCGCGCTGGTCCATTGGTTATTGTTTACCTCGCTTAAGGCACGCAGTCTAATATAGCGACCTGTCTTGGCTACAAAGCTGACCTCTTTCAAATTGGTATCATTTGTAAAGGCACCTGTAGCTACAGCTGTTCCCCAATTCACTCCATCATTACTGACGTAGAACTCATAGTTCTTGATCGTTCCATTCACTTGACCATCTTGTCTTGGCAGGTAGCGTAATTTGGAAATGCTATAGGTTGCACCCAAGTCAATTTGAATCTCGTGCGGCAATGGAACATCCGGATTCCAATCCGTGTGCCAATACGTGTTTATGTTTCCATCAAAGGCTTTCGTAGCTTCATGGTACAATCGATAGCTGTCTACATATTTTAGCGTCCAATTTGTTTGCGGGATCCAACTAGCTTCTCCTGCTGTAACTGTAGCTGCCACATTCATGGCGGAATTACTTGTGCTTGTCGTCGTGATCGTTACTCCCGAATTTACTCCAGCGTAGGTATTACTGTTCGGATTGGTGTTTGGACCAAAGGAAGCAGCATGATTGTTATTCGTGTAATAAAACGGGTCTTGGTATTCACTGACGGATTGCTCTATATCCATGAAAGGATGAGGATCATTAGTGCTATTACTCATGGATTCATCAATATGCCAAACCGCCATGCCACCAGAATTTGTTGGCAAGCTAGCATCATATCCGACTTTTTGTCGATTCTCAACTAAAAAATACGTATTATCCTTTAAAGGAATCTTTAATACATTATAGTTATTTGGGATGGCATTTAGAGTAAAATTGTTGGTTGCATTTACGACAGTTGGTGTTACAAACCCTAATTTTACTTTTGACCAGGCATCCATATGAACGGGTGTAGCTCCAAAATGTTCCCCTGGAAGACTAGTCCAAGCTCCATTACCCATTATACTTAGACGATCCACATGATTATTAGCTCCATATAGATCTGGAAGTCCTAAAGAATGGCCAAATTCGTGGCAAATCATACCAATCGTTGCCATATGTCCATATTGTATTTCACCCTGCGCCGTATACAATCCTGATACGGTAACACCATCATGATTTGTATTAGGAGCATACGACTGATGTGCCCAAATGTTTGGAGATGGTGGAGCACCAGCAGCTTCTTCATTACCAGCAAACACAGTTACAAGGTAGAAACCATCTTTGGAGTCGATGACTTTATCATTATTGGTATCAAAACTAGCAAAACTCACCGCGGGATCAGCTTTAGCCAGTGCATCTGTTATCACTGTAAAAGTATGTTTTCCCGAATAATCCGGATGAGCGTAATCTAATTTTACTTTAACCACCCCATCATTTTGCGTACCATATGATTCGGATGCTGGAGTGAGCTGTACTTTTCCATTACTCACTTCATTATAGTAATCCCTTACTGACTTTTGATTTGTAGAAAAGAATCGGTTGCTCCAATCGTTGTCGCTATATGCGATATCTACACCTGTAAACCCGATTAACAAAACAAGTAATTTTTTGGTTCCAGAAACTGGAGTAACAGTTCCGTCAATATTATCCAGTGATCCCGTAAATTCTTTCGGTTCTGAACGGTCAGATGAAGATTCTTCTTGTAACTTGCGTATGAGTTCCTGTTTTTTCTTTGCTTGAGGGTTGTATTCCTTTTCCCATTTGATCAAAGTTTTTTCACTTACCGCTTTCGTAGGCTTCTTATCAATTTTGTATTTTTTCCCTGTCGATTTCAGATCGTCTGCTGTAAGTTCAGCGTAATTCCAATACCCTTCCTGATCTCGTAAAATTACGTCGCCATCCTTTGTGCTTACCCAATGGAACCATTCATCTCCATGCACCGTAGCCTCAAACGATTCGCCTGACGGTTGCTCCATTTTAACAACCCCATCGTATGCTGGTGCGGCAAAACCGTTCGTTTGAAAGTACAAAACACAAATCAAAGAAAAAAGGGACGTGAACAGGAATTTAAAACTTCTTTGCATAAACCTTCCTCCTTTTAGAAGTTGTTAACATGTGGGAATGGTTTCCTCTATAGATTCATGAAGATCGCCCCACTTTTCAATGGTATGCGAAATACTCTTAATTACATTACGGTAAATTTTTAACAACGTGCAAAGTTTTTTGATAAATGAATTTTTTGTAAAATTAACTAATAAAACGGAATTGAGGAAGATCACATGTGAAGTTCTGTCAAAAAGCATGCTTTTTGAAACGTTGGAATACAGGTAGCATTCTGTATGTCATAAAGATATTTTTTGATTTCGCAATATTTCAATTAACTGATATACTTTTTGACATAAAAAATACAGGAAGGAGTTGACGTTTTTGAAACTAGGGTACGCTCGCGTTTCAGCCAAGGATCAAAATCCAGAACTATATCTTGATGCACTAGACCGATTAGGTCGGGATTACGACGGTATCATTCAGGAATGGAAGTATATTACCCGAGAGTTAAATGCAGATATTGTTGTAGACCGGAAAATAAAGTTTTAGATTGGCGGCAGGTATTAAACTAACTGGCAGGATAACCCCAATATGTGGTAGTATTTATATTGAAGTATACGTTGTAATTAGCAGCCCTAATATAAGTGGCAGTCGGCCTGAGGTGAACGAATGAATTTTAGATGTGAGTGTGGACAAAGAATACACGATACGACTGATTATTTATCCTATAAGGGATATTTACTGTCAGACCAAGATCAGTTTGATCTCCTGGACGAGATTGACGATGCTATTGAGAAATCGGGACCGTCATCTACAGATAAAGAAGAAGCTGCAATGAGAATCCGATCATTAATAAGCACACTTTTTAAAACGGTTTATCAGTGTTCCAATTGCGGTAATTTCTTCATTGATAATAATCATCCTAGTCTAGAAATGTTCAGGGGAGCTAATCAAGTTAATAAAAACTTATTGGTGTCAGCTTTAGGGGACAAGTGGAGAGGTTCTATATATGCGGAGTGGAAAGATAAAATTCCCGATTGGCAAACGTCCAATGGAACCCTATTTAACGAAACGAATTCAAGCTCTCTAACCGGCCAATTGGACGGAAATGGAAAATATAGTGATTGGGAAACCTTGGAGCAGGATTACTATCAGTTATTTAATGAACTGAAGAATAAGAATGTCATAAGGTATAGCCAATTAAAAAAGAACTATACAGTCATTCATTCATGGAGCTTACAAAAATAACTCCCCCTTTCTGAGGGTCTAAGAGCTTGGTCCACTAACGGGAAACTCTAGTTGAATAGACCCAGTCTAAAACCTCTTATTAGTAGCAAACTAGAATTAATTGCTCTAATAGGAGGTTTTACTATGATTTTAAGTGAACTTTGGAATCATTATGAGGCAGACAAACGAATCCAAGGATTTAGCCCGAATACATTGCGAGCTTATGCTTTACAACTGAATGTTCAACTAACGGGGACGTTAGTTGAACTTTGCTCAGCTGTGATTTACGAAAAGCGATCCCCTTGTAGAGAAAGGGAGAGCTCGCTTTTTATGCAACGAATTGCATAGCGTACGTTTTCCACGTTTTGTCGGCGGTAACCCAATATTGACAAACAGAATTAAATAGAGAAGGGAGATTACACTATGTCGGATGAAATCACAGTGCGCCCCGTCGCCTGGCCACCTGCCCCGATCATGACCGAGCGGCTCGTGCTCCGCCAGTCCGAGGCCCGGGACCGTGCGGCGCTGATCGACCTGTTCGCCTCACCAGAGGTGGGCACCTACGTCGGCGGCTCCAGACCGCGTGACGAGCTCGAGCGCGCGCTGCCCGAGGTGCCCGGGCAGCGCTTCGGCTTCTTCGTGGTCGAGCTCAACGGAACAACGATCGGCATGATCACGCTCGATCGGCGCGACCCGGAGCGTAAGGGTCACATCCGTCCAGAGGGCGGGGAGCCCGGACTCGGCTACATGTTCCTGCCGCAGGCGTGGGGACGCGGGTACGCCACCGAGGCGTGCGCAGCGGTGCTCGACTGGTTCGCCGACGCGCATCCCGGCGAGCCGGTGGTGCTCTCCACCCAGACCGCCAACGAGGCCTCGATGCGCGTCGCGGCGAAGCTGGGGTTCACCGAGGTGGAGCGGTTCGAGGACTACGGCGCCGAACAGTGGCTCGGTGTATGGTATCCGGGCACGCCGGCCGAATGAGCTCATGCCCGACAGCGCGACGGCTCGCCTAGGCCACCGATCGGCCGTCGGCCTTGGCGAGCCGCTTGTGCCAGTGGATACCGCTGGCTATACGGTCGCTTCGATTCCAAAGGAGTAACCACCTTAGAATCATCGCGTCCGCTGAACCAAGGATAGCATAAAGCCGGTTACACCCTTAACGTGGTGAAAACCGGCGTTTTTTTTTTGTCCAGAAGTCCTTAACGTTGTAAATCTGCGTTTTGCTGGCGGTACCCCTGGATAGTATGATTAAAGCACAAAAACCCGTAAGTGGCACTTTTTTTAAGTATCCATCTTACGGGTTACAGTCGATTATAACAAGCGCTCAACAAAATCCTGCATACGAACCACACTCTGTTCCACTCGGGCTTGTTCCGCCGCGAACGCCATCATATGGCTTTGCACGGAACGATGCGCTGATGTCAGCCCTTTGCTGCCGCCTCCTTCGCGCAAGAGCCGGAGGAAATCCCGGACCAAGCCGTAATCTCCGCCGCCGTGTCCGATATGTCCGCCCGCATCGGCCAAATCGATTCGCTCCGCCTTGTCGCTGCCGAAACGGAGAATTTCGATCTCGTTCTTCTCCATCGCGCCGCGAATCTCGCCCGTCGTTCCCATCAGCTTGATCGTCCGGCTAATTTCCTTCGTAAAGGCACTCATATGGAAAGCTGCAATAACGCCGTTCGCGAATGCCATATTCACCACTTGATGGTCGACGACATCGTTGTCGCAATGGTAGACGCATCGGCCATACGGTCCTTCCTGCAGCGCCTTGATTCGACCTTCATAGCTCCAATCATCGCTGATCGCCGAAGTTGGCCAGTCCGTATTTTCGGTCAAATACTGTTTCGGTGCGTAGTAAAGGCATTCTTCTGCGACGGGGCAGCCGTCCAGGCAGCGAAGGGGCGCTCCCTCCGGCGCTTGTGCAGAAGTAAAGTGGGACAAGGAGCCGAATGACGAAATGCTTACGCAATCCGATCCGGCCAGCCAGAGCAGGATATCAAGGTCATGGCAGGACTTCGCCAAGATCATCGGGCTCGATTCGTCCTTCCTGCGCCAGTTGCCCCGAACGAAGCTGTGGGCTTGATGCCAGTATCCGACGTTCTCATTGTGCGTGATCGACATCAATTGGCCAATGGCCCCTCCTTCCAGCAATTCCTTGATCGTAGCGAAGAAATTCGTAAACCTCAGAACATGGCATATCGAGAACACACAGTCAAGCTGCGCAGCTCGCGCTCCCATCGCCACGCATTCCTTCGCATCAGGGGACATCGGCTTCTCCAGCAGCACATGATACCCCGCATCCAGCGCTTTCATCGTCGGTTCAAAATGCTGCTGATCCTGGGTGCAGATGAAGACCGCATCCGCCATCTTCGGCTGTGCAAAGAGTTCGTCCCAATGGGTAAAGCACTTGTCGTCAGGAAGCCCATGTCTCGCTTGGAAATGCTCTCTCCGCTCCCTGTTCGGCTCTGCTACGGCGACGATTTGCATCTCATCCGGATACTGCTTCGCATATTCCGAATAATTCACGCCCCGAAGTCCCGCCCCAACCAATACCACAGTTACTTGCTTCATCATGATTTCCATCTCCCTGTATGCTGATCGTTCATTCCTTCACGCTGCCTACGGTCATCCCTTTGACGAAATATTTCTGCAGGAACGGATAGACGAGCATAATTGGCAGCGCCCCCATGAATATCTGCGCGGTCCGGAGCGTTTTCTCGCTTAAATTCTCCAAAGCCTTCAACTGGTCAAGCGACATTGAACTCATCTGTGAGTTGATAGCCGTTATGAGCGTAGACAAGTACGTCTGCAGCGGATAATGTTCGGGTGAATTCATATACAAGATGCCGTCGAACCAGACATTCCAGTGACCGATAACCGTGAACAAACCGATTGTCGCGATCGACGGAAGCGATACGGGTAAATAGACTTGCCAAAGGACCCGCCAATGACCCGCCCCATCGATGGTGGCCGCCTCGTCCAACTCTTTGGGGATGGCCCGGAAAAAGTTGAGCATGAGCACCATGTTCCACACATTCAATGCGCCAGGCAAGATCAACGCCCAGATCGAATCGATTAATCCGGTATTTTTCACAATCATGTAGGTTGGAATCAAGCCGCCGCTGAAGAACATGGTAACCGCAAAAAACCAAACATAGACCGTTCTGTACTTGAACTTGTCATTAGACTTGGCTAAAGGGAATGCTGTAATAAAGATAAGAAACATATTGACGGCTGTGCCGAGAACGACCCGCTTCAGAGAAACCCACAAGGAGCGCAGGAACTCTACCTTTTCCCCCAGATAAATATAAGCATCCAGGGAGAAGCCAACAGGCCACAGCTTCACTTCGCCGGCCATTGCGGCTGTATTGGAGCTAAGCGAGATGGCCAGCAAATGAACAAATGGAATAATGGCCAGTACGGTAATCAAGGTCAAAAAGATCGTGTTCAACAACACAAACATCTGTCTGCTTGCCGAAGATTTATGGATCACGTCACTCCCTCCTTAGAAGATTCGATAATTGTTATATTTGTACGCAGCATAGTAGGCGATAGAGACCAGACCCAGGGAAATGACGGACTTAAATAGACCGACTGCCGCAGCGGGGCCGAATTGCTGACTGAACAAGCCGAGCCGGTAGACGAACGTGTCGATAATGTCCGCGCCTTCATACACCGTCGGATTGTACATGATCAGGATTTGCTCAAAGCCTGCGTTGAGAATATTCCCCAGACTCAGGACGCCCAGCAAAATCAGCATCGGCAGCATACCGGGCAAAGTGATATGCAGCATCTGCTTCCACCGGCCCGCGCCGTCCACTTCCGCAGCTTCATACAAAGTGCCGTTAATTCCCGTGATTGCGGCCAACATAACGATCATATTGTAGCCCATGCTTTTCCAGACATCCGAACCGATGATGATGCCGCGGAACCAGCCGTTATCCAGCATAAACATGATTTCCTTAAGTCCCAAAAAGGATAATAAGCTATTTACCGGTCCATTCAATGAGAAGATTTCAATCACAATCCCTCCAAGAACCGTCCACGACAAGAAGAATGGCAGGAAAATGGTCGATTGCACAAGCCGCGAGAACCATCGCTTCGTCACCTCATTGAGCAATAAAGCGAGAATAAGCGGGACAAGCAGGAACAGCGCGATTTTGAAGATAGAGATCAGGATCGTGTTCCAGAAGACTTGTTTGAAATCCGGCAAATGAAACACATACGTAAAATTGCCCCACCCCACCCACTCCGATTTAAAAAAGCCTGACAGCGGCTCAAAATTTTGAAAAGCCATGACGAGTCCGGCCATTGGACCATACGAATAAATAAGTGTCAGAATCACTCCTGGAATCAGCATGATATGCAGCGGATACTCTTTGCGAAAAGTTCTCATGGTTGGACGAACCTCCTTACACATTGGTACAAAACGAGAGGAGTCGCTGGCTCCCGCTCCCCTCGTCACTATACGTTCATTTATTTCACAGCTTGCTCGTTGTACCATGCATTCACTTCTTCAGTTATTTTATCGCCGCCAAGCGTTTTCCAGCTCGCTACGAATTTATCGAAATCGTCAACAGGTGCGCCAAGAATGATTTTGTTAAAAGACTCCAGCATCAGCTTATCAAGCTGACCGCCTTTCTCAACCATGGTAGGGGTCGGTGTTCCGTAGAATTCATTCACCACAAACTGGCCCTTCTCACGAATCTTGCGCGTCAGGCCCCAGCCGCCATCTTCCGCCGCACGACTAAAGTACAGTCCCCAGTTCACGCCCCGCGATGCCGTTTGGGTATCATTCGCCTGCAAATCCAATGTCGCTTTCAGGACATCCTGTATCGTTTTATAATCCGGACTATTCACCGTAATTTTTGTTTGTTTGGCCGCCAGCGCTTTGTTTACTTCCGTGTAAATGGTTTCAATTTGAGCCGGATTTGATATTCTTGGCATGAACCAATTGTAGACGTACCCATTCTCCGGTTTATTCTTATCCATATATTGAGGCTTGCCCATTTCCAAGTAGAAATTCAACATTTTCACGATTGCTTCGGGGTTCTTCAACTTTTTATTGACGGCGTAGACTTTCTCGCTGCGCAGTTTTGGAACAATGGATTTCCCTGGCTGTCCATCCAGCGTAGGAATTTGAACGGCGATCCAATTCGCTTTCGGGTCTTTATCCACACTGAGATTGAGCGGCCAGTTTGGATACCACCATTCCCCATAGGAGATCCCTACTTTACCGGCCGTGATGTCCTCTACCACTTTATTCTCGTCTTTGAGCGCAAACTCTTTGTCCAGAATACCGTTCTTATACCAGGATTGGAGCTTCGCCAGCGCAGGCTTCATCTCAGGCTGAATCAACCCGGGAACAAGCTTGCCGCTGCTGTCTTTAATCCATGCGTTAATATTGTCTCCTACCGAAGGATAAGCGCCATAGGCATTGAAGAACCCGCGCAAATCAAATCCCCAGAAGAAAGGCTTCTTCTCCAGCGCGATGCCGTAGGTATCCTTCTTCCCGTTCCGATCCGGATCGTCATTCACAAAAGCGGTCGCAACCTTTTCCAGCTCATCGATCGTCTTCGGCACTTGAAGGTTCAAGTTATCGAGCCAATCTTTCCGAATCCACAGCAACTGTGTGCCAAGCGCCGGATCCGTAAAATCTGGAATGGCCATCAGCTTGCCGTCTCTGGTTACCGTTTTCATCGCAAACCCGCCATCGGACTCCATATATTTCTTCAGATCCGGCGAGGCGTATTTATCATACGCTGCGGTTAAATCCGCCAGCATATCTTGCTTCCGAAGCTTCTCATAATCCTTCGGACTAAGCTCCATAATGTCCGGCAAATCTCCCGATGCCAACGCAAGCGAGAACTTTTGTTCATATTGATCTTTCGGCACCGTCCATTTATATTTCACATCGATATTCAACATATCCTTGAGGTCTTTGAGATAACTGTTCTGATCAGGCGTAATCCCCTTCGTGGTTCTAGGGTCTTCGGGCGTGCTGAATCCAAGCACTTCCGTAACAACGACAGGCTCCGCATATTTGCCTAGCGGTTCTGGCGCCGCAGTGACGGCGGAACCTCCGGATGCCACAGGAGTCGCAGAACTCACTGACTTGTCTCCCCCTTGGCTAGAGCACGCCGACACCATCGATACGCTGGCAGCAAGCAGCAAAATCATTCTCGTTTTTCTAAATGTATAATGCTTCATATTGGAAACTTTCCCCCTAGTAAAAAGTACTATCCATGCAGGTCGCTTTGCCTATTTATATTGTAAGCCCGGCCAGAAACCGTTTACAATTTCGAATCCTTTACATTGCCTTCACTTTATTGACCTATTGCAGGTTACGGTATTCCTGCGGAGATTTTCCGGTCATCTTTTTAAAGAAGGTAGCGAAGTAAGACGGAGAGTCGAACCCTACGCGAAGCGCAATTTCATTTAGCTTCAAATGGGGATCTGACATCATCGCAATCGCAGATTCAAGCTTAAAGGATTTTATATATTCAATCAGGTTGTGCCCTGAAATTTGCTTATAGTAACGAGACAAGTAGGAAGGGTTAAGATGCACTTCCTCTGCGATCGCCGTCAGCGACAAGTCTCCTGCGAGATGCTCTTCAATATAACGATGAATCTGATCCAGGAGTCCCTTTTTGAAAGCATCCTGCTGAATCCCTGCCAGCTTAATCTGTATACTCGATTTATCCGTTGTACGCTCGTAATCAACAATGACCATTCTCTGACCAAGCTGAACTCTTCGACGGATTAGAGAGCGGATCATTTCTACTTGCTCGCGGGTCTGGTCCCAGCGGTTCATGATATTCCCCGAAATGCCAAATGACATCGATACGTCCAGTATCTCTTCGCACTCATTCTGAACCCGTTCCAGCACCCCTCGCAAATAGGCTACAACACGGTGCCCGTTCTCTGCAGCATCCGCTTCATCCCTTAGCCGGTCTACTAATTCGGCATTCGGTTGCAGGAACCATACGATAAGGTGTCCGTCATATAAGGTGTATTCGCATCCGATCGAAGGGGGCAGCAGCTTGCCAAATATCGAACCTGCCGCCTCCAGCAGCTTCATCGTGATCCCTTCCTGCTGATCGGCATATCCAATGAGAATAAAGGAGGGACGGTCCAAAGCAATGGCGAAATCCAAATCCGCATAGCGCTCTTCTCTCAGTAAAGCAGGTAATTCTTCACCTCGCAGCACCGATTCCAGCAGTTCTTTCTTCAACAAGGATTCAACGATCCGCAGATGCAATTGCGCCTTTTCCTGTTGAAGCCGACTCCGGTGCTCTTCCTCCAGTTTGACAATGGCCCCTCTTACCGCTTCGAAGATCGGTTCGACCCCTTCGCTCTTCAAGATATAACTATCGACATTCTTGCGAATGGCTTCATACACGTAGTTAAACTCACTATATCCGGTTAAGAAAATCATCCGGCACGAAGGCCAGTAATAGGCGATCTCATCGACTAACTGTAACCCATTCTTCTTCGGCATCCGAATATCGCTCACGAGAATATCCAACTTCGTTCGCTGCGCAATCTCAAGCGCCTCATCCGCAGAATACGCCTTGCAGATATCCAATTCAAATTCTTGGCGGTCCTGTAAAAGCTGAACCAGTCCGTTCGCGATCACCGGCTCGTCATCTACAATTAACAATCGATACATGGCAACAGGCCCTCACTTTCGTTCATTTTGGGTTCGGATCATCAGTTCGGCACGCAATCCACCATGTTGGCTGCGAGAGACGAAAAGCCCGCTGCCTGCCCCATACTTCAACTGCAATCGATTATTCACATTCATGAGCCCCGTCTTCTCTTGTTGTCCGGATTCATCACGCAACTGCTCTTGCAAACTTTGCAGCGTCTCGTCCGTCAGGAGGCGGCCGTTATCTTCGACCTTAATCCGTACGACCCCTTCCTGATAATCGGCCGTCATAGACAGAATGCCGTTCATCGTGCCGTCTTCGAAGGCATGTTCGAAGACATTTTCAACAATCGGCTGTATGATCAATCGCGGCACCGTAACCGTCTTCGCATAATCCGGTATCTCCTCATGTTCGTATCGGATTCGATTCGAGAAGCGGATGCACTGAATTTCACAATAATCCAAGGCATGCTGATACTCTTTGTACAAGGGCATCTCGTCGGACCCATTCCTCGTTATATATTGATAATAACTGCCAAGCTTTTGCGATAGCTCCGCAGCTCCGTCTGAATCTCCCACCTTGCACATCATATAAATGTTAAAAAAGCTGTTATATAGAAAATGAGGATTGATCTGCGATTGCAGTTGTTTCAATTCCGATTGCTGAATCGCAATCTTGTGCTCATAATTCTCCTCAATCGAACGCTTCAAACGGAACGCCATGCGATTAAAGCTGTGAAATAAATAATGAAACTCATCCCTCGTCTTCGACTCGATGACGAGATTCAGATTATCGGTCTCCATCATCTGGAACGCCTTGGTGAGCTTGGACAAAGGTCTGTGGATCATAAAATTAAGCGAGTAAGAATAGAGCAGCAGCACCACGATGGCAATCACGAATAATGCGTAGAACCAAAAGCTGTACTGCCTGAGCGGGCGCGTAATTTCGTTATGATCCACATACATGACCAGCGACAGATTCAAAGAACCGACTGGACACGTCATTACAAAATAACTTACTCCAGCGATATCGATCACTCTGGAAGGATTTGCATTCCCCTTATTTCCTTCCTCCAGTTGTGCAAGCAAGGGAATGATGACGTTCTGATCCTTCGCCGTCGATAATACATGGCCGAGTGTTTTGCTCCCCAAAAATACTTCCGATTCTTGATAGAGCGTGGTAATCTGGCGAAGGGCCTCCTGCAAGCGAGACGTCGAAATATCGATATAAGAGATGATCCCCGAGTTGTTCTCGCTCTCAATAAAGAAGAGTCGGCCATCTTTTTGATAGAAAGACGGTTTCGGCGTCAGCCCGGCTAATGGGACAATGAATTCTGATTCATAATTCGGTGTGTCCGAGATACCGCCTATACTTGAGATAGTCTTGCCAATTTCTTTGACATAAACGCCGGCATCGACGATGAGTTCACTCGAGTATTGAATCGCGGACAACCGGTCTTTCGTCTGATTAATTAATTCAAACAAGGCATACTCATCGAGTGTGCTCCCTTGAAAGCTAAGCTTCTGAAGATCCTTATCATTGACAAATTGCAGTTGCTGGCTCCGAATAAAATATAGTTCCTTATCGAGCTGATTGGCATAAAAAGAAGCTCCGGCTACAGCCGAATCCGTGATCGTCTTCTTCGTGAAGGACATCTCTTTGTAATTCACCCAAATGTTCATCGCAACGAGTGGGATCATGAATGCAATGAAGACAACTACAACCTTCTGATATACAAACCAACCCTTCGTTCCTGTTGACTGAAGTTTCATTATGGTTTCGGCCCGCTTTCTTATCCATAATAGCATTCATCGTTTACAACAATTTATCATCCCCGAATCTTTTGTTCAATGTTGGAAAAGCCGGCCATCCATAGGATGATCGGCTTTTTTCTTTACCTGTACAGCTCCAACTCGTTAATCGCGAAATTGCCCCATTTCAAATTTGCCCCATTAATCTTCAAACGGAACTGCTTCGCCGTTGTAGAGTCAAAAGTAAGGGTCTGTGTCTCATTCGTCGTATCGCTATACGCCCATGTCCATTGAATACCTGTCTTCACCGGCACCCAAGCCGTCCCGTTATAAGCTTCAAGATCGAACTTCGTAACGCCTTGCCCCGTTCCAAACCTGGTTACCACTTTCAGCTTGCTCGCTGTTACCGATCTGGAACCAAAATCAAGCGTAATATAATTCGGGAATGTCACGCCTTTATCCACACTCGACCAAGCCTTGTCATAGGAGCTATCCGTCAGGCTTTTAATAGAGCTGGTGGACAAAGTGGCGATGGATGCACTCGCAGTTGCAAGCGGCGCCAAATTTCCCGGTGCCGGCTTCGGTTGTTCCGGCATTGGGGTAATGGGCGCGGGTGTGAATACAATTGGCGTTTTGCCCGTAGCCGGCGGTACCGCACCTTGATACTCGTAGGCGCCGATATCCGGGTCTCCGTTATATAAGGCATTACCGAAATAGTCCCTTCCGCCGTTGTCCGCCAGAGGAACGCCTGCCCCAATAAGCGGTGAGTTGGGCTGGAGTTTGTAGCCGTCCAACGTATTCATACCGACGCCGCCACTGCCCGGATTCATGAATTTCGGTTCCGCAGTTATGCGATGCGCATCCGAGTTCACTAACGTTCTGCCGCCGTAATACGCATTCGAGTCGAAAGTTTGCCCAGTCAGATTCCATCCCCGATCTCCCACGCTATAGTAGACGTTGTTGTAATTCTTAATATTTTTCGGTGCGCCTGAAGATTTCGTGAAATAATCGCTCATCACGGGATTACCCGATGCCGCTCCGACGTACACCGTGTTGTTATAATTATAGACCGTATCAATAGAACCGCTGTACCGGAACAAATGATTCTTGTCGTTCTGACTGATATTGTAGCGAACGATCGTATTCGTCGTATAATACGTATCATTGACGAATAACATAAAGCCGCCTGCATTGTCATGACTGTAATTATACTGAACCAAGGAGCCTATGTTTCCCGCATCCACATCAAACCCCTCGCCATCCATTTCCCCGTTGTGGCTTCCAAAAGATTCATTGTATTGAACCACGTTATTATCCGCATAGGCCCACCAGATCGAAGCATTTGTTGCCAAAAACGTGGCTTCTTGAACCGTATTTCGCTCGACAATCGCGCCATCCGTCACATTCCATGCAATCCCGCCCGTCGCAGGCCGAACAATCGTATTATTCGAGATTTTCAAATTCGTCGTTGGCGTCCAAGACCCGTAAGGCTTAGGAACCCACTCCCAAAGATCGCCCATGCCATACCGAATTGTACAGTTCGAACCGATATAAATCCCATACGCATCCACATCCGTTAATGTATTGCCATCGATCAGCACATCATTAAACGCACTTGGCACATAGGAGCCCACAGAATCGAAAATGATCCCGCCGGCCCGGGTCGTATACACCCCATCAACATCATGAATATTCAAATTTTTAATGTAAATATGATTTAAGATGCCGCTCTCTTCATTCAAAATATAGACGCCACGCCGCTCACCCCGGGCCCCTTTCCAGTCCCTGGAGAAAGGCAGTGTAGAAGGATTAGTAATCTCCAAGTTGTTGATTTCCCAGTACTCCTGATTTTTCAAAAAAACCGTCTGCAGCTCGCTCGTAACTCCCGCAATGAGCGGTTTATTCCCCGTCCCGTATTGGTCGATAACAATGGGACTCCCGTTCACCCCCGAACCTTTTGGCCATAATTGTCCTTGCCAAGCTCCTCCTGCCTTGAATAAAATCTTGTCACCCGGGGCAAACGTCGTCGCGTTCACTTTCGTTAATGTCTTCCAAGCTGTCCCGGCGCTTGTTCCATTCGAAGCGTCATTCCCATTTACGTTATCCACGTAATAGGTTACTCCCCCCGCAGCCTTGGCGTCCCGAGGAACGGTTATTGCCAGACTGAGAAGCATAGCGGCCGCAATCGCCAAACAAATGGCGCGTTGCACAGTTCTTCTGTACATAAAATGATCATCCCTTCGCCTTTCATTATGTATGCAACGCCTCAACAGCAAGACATTAAAGCGGTTACAACAAATTGAAGCGCTTCAAAATTACATTTGAAAGGACTGATATAGCTTGTCGTGCCTCAAAACTTGCGCTGAGGCCGTCATCTCACGAATCTTTGTCTCATATTCACCGTTGACATAATCCTGAAGCACTTGATTCTTCACCTGCTCATAGGCCAGATAAGCCGAGTCAGGTTCTACCTTCTCGATGCATTTTAAGAGATGGAGACTGCCGTTATCTTCAATAATCTGACTAATCTCTTGAACAGAGAGCTTGGCTGCAGTCTGGGCTACCGGGCTTCTTGCATTCCGTCGTTCGTCGCCCAGATCAATGGTCAATTCCAGTTCCGTACCTGGCGCAGCATAGGCTGCGGCAACGTCTTCAAATGACGCACCAGATAACAGCCTGGCATGCGCCTCTTCAAATAGCCTTTTTACTTTCTGTTCGAGTGCGGGATCGATTTGATGATTAGAGTCCAGGATCGTGCGTGAAATTCGTTGCACCGTGACATAGCCCCGCGTCCTGTATCGCTGATCTTTATGCTCTTCATAGAACAATCTCAGCGATGACTCGCCCTGCTTCAAAGCATTTTGCTGCAAGTGCTGCTTCACAGCAAGGGTTGAATTCGTCAACAGATACTCCAGATACGTATCCTCGTCATATCGTTCAGGTCCGTATACGACCTGACGGTTCTTGATCGCTTCCGCTCTTCGGTGATTCTCTTGCTGCAATTGCCGGAGAAACCCCGGGTAACTAATGTCTTGCAGGATCCCTAGATCCTTTGCCTGTAGCAGTCGAACCTTCAAACGCACACAATCATCCAATGCCTTCTTCTTCAGCATCTCAATAGGAATCTCGCCATCGAATGAAGTTGTCCAGAACGTCTCGGACTGATCCGCATGATGCTGATCGCGAAAATAGTTCATGATCGCCGATTTGTTCAAACGAATCGCTCGTTGGAATTCTTCCACGTGAATCGGACTGCCATTGACCGTAGCGATCACATCCTCCTCGTTCCCTTTCCACCAAGCACCGCCCGAAAACGCCGCTGTTACCATGACGGTCAACAAACTAAAAATGATAAGGATTCGTCTATGATTCGAATGCAAAATGCGTTCTTTGAACATCAAGACCCGGCCTCCTCGTTAAAACGCTTTCATCCCTTTAATACAAATTGTAAGCTGATCTTGTGCACTTAACAATTTCGATTCCTTTACACTGACTTCTAATTTTTTTACTTTTGCGATTCCGGAAATGAAATTAGGTTCTGGTTTCTCGATGCGGTGCTTCGGCTTCAATCAGTTCACAGAACTCCATCGGGAATGAGTCAAGTTCTTGGCATTGGGATTTTGACAAGAACTTGACTCATAACATAAAAAAGCCGCGATTTACGCGGCCAGTAATGGGATTATGTTCTGTCTCATGACAATTGCCGCGGCGAAAAATAGAACGTCAAAGAAAACAGATGCATATTGGGCGGTTTTGCTCTTATTCCCGCACACACACACTCCCCTCCCCGATTTTTTGTTGCCAAGGCGAATATAACCGGGCGATTCGTCTTTACCAATTCAATCGCCTCATGCTATATCCGCCGCTTCAACCTTTGTTGAGACTAACTTTTCAATGCTTATAATGGTGATAATCTTTTTCCAACGACCAACCTGTTTTCAGTCCGAGGATAAACCACCCGAGTGCGACGATCCCCACTGCAAAGATCGTATCGCCGACAATCCGAAGCCAGTGGAAAGTCTGAATCGGCCTTTGCTGTAAAAACTCGGTGGATCTGGCGTACCAATACCCGTGTTCGACGCTCGCCCAAGTTTGAATCAATCCGATAGGCAACAAACTGATGAGCAGCATCAGGGCCAATCCGATATTTATCGCCCAGAATGAAAACAAAAGCAGGTGTGTTTTCCATATCCTGTAATTGGTCAACCCTTTTAGGCAAAACAGCATCAAACTGATACCGAGCATGCCATAAACCCCGAACAATGCCGCGTGCCCATGAACAGGAGTTGTGTTCAGTCCTTGCATATAATACAAAGCGATCGGCGGATTAATGAGGAAGCCGAACAGACCGGCCCCCACCAGATTCCAAAAGGCGACGGCGACAAAGTAGTAAATCGGCCATTTGTACCCTTTTACCCCGGTTTCGATCGACTTAACGTAAGGTTTTCGTATGCTTCGAAACCGATCAGGACAAGCGGTACGACTTCTAGTGCGCTGAATGTAGCACCAAATGCCATGACCCCAACGGGCGTCCCGCTAAAGTAAAGGTGGTGGAACGTGCCGATGATGCCACCCGAAAGGAAGATGATCGTGGAGAACAAAACGGATGCCGTTGCGGTTCGTGCCTGCAAAAGTCCCATACGGGTAAACAGAAACGCGAATGGGTTGCCATCGAACGAGAAGGGCAAGGGCCGCGTACATGGGATTGTACTCCATACCTGGATCACGTGGAAGTTTCAGGTCAGAGGAAAATCACTTTACGAAACGTCTCGGGCAAGCAATTAAAAAAAGCGCTGCCGAGCATTCCCGGTCAGCGCTTAAATCTCATTATTCCTTTAGCCGTTCATCTTATCCACTGGCACAATACATGCAATTGTCGTTCCTTTACCTGTTTCGGAATGAACCGTCAGTTGTCCGCCGACAGCTTTGGCGCGCTCTTCCATACTGAACAGACCAACACCTTTGGCGCTGCGATCCCGTATGAAGCCCATTCCCCGATCCTCAACTCGTAGTTCAATGGTTGCGACCTGATCATTAATTACTACCTCTGCCACAGAAACAGCCGCATATTTGGCGATATTG
The DNA here is from genome assembly GCF_001399685.1 of Paenibacillus sp. A3. Taxonomy (GTDB): domain Bacteria; phylum Bacillota; class Bacilli; order Paenibacillales; family NBRC-103111; genus Paenibacillus_G. Next base: position 16,605 of record NZ_JTHN01000138.1, on the reverse strand, counting down.
GTTAATGCCTCTTGTATTATCCTATAAATGGTCGTTTCCACTTGCGCATGAAGACGTCGGCGTAAATTGCTTTGCAGATGAACCTGTATTCCATAATGCTCCGTATAGTTCTCAATATACGTACGGATAGCAGGTGCAACGCCTAAATCGTCCAACACGGAAGGACGCATTTCCCATGCCAATCCCCTTACATCCTCAATAATCCCCGCAACGCTTCTGCGAACGTCTGCTAAGCCCGGGGGTGGATTCTCTCCAATCAATCGGTCCAGTTGTATCAGCAGAGAGAATAAGCTTTGACCGATGCCGTCGTGCAATTCGCGCGAGAACCTTTTGCGTTCTTCCTCTTGAATGTTCATAACCTTCTTCATCATGAGCTGCAGCTCTTCCTCGACTTTTTTCAATCGAGTGACCTCGTTACGGATTGCCAAATATTGATATGGTTTTCCATTCTCGTTTACAAGCGGTACAATGGTTGTATTCACCCAATAATAAGTACCGTCACTGGCTTTATTTTTGATTTCACCGTGCCATACCTTTCCGGCCATAATCGTATTCCATAGATTGCGCATGAATGCTTTATCGTGATAGCCGGAGTTAATAATCCGATGGTCTTTGCCGATCAATTCGTCTCTATCGTATTTGGATATTTCACAAAATTTGTCGTTCACATACTGGATCGCCCCTTTGTGATTCGTTACGGCTACGATCGACGATTCGTCTAAAGCGAATTTAAGATCTGCTAATTGCTTAAGCGATTGCTGCAGCCCGTTGAGAACCTCTGGGTCATGGATATGCTCCTCAAGTTGTGAAAGAAGCATGCTTACATGCTGACCGATCACTTCCGCAGTTTTTCTGCCATCCTTAGGATTCAAAGTTAAGCAGCCCCTTTTTCATAGCATACTTGACCAGCTCCGGTCTTGTTTTGAGCCCGAGCTTCTCCATGACTTTGGCTTTATGGGTCTCTACGGTTTTGACGCTGAGGATTAACTGCTCGGCAATTTCCTTATTGCTATACCCTTTAGCCACCAGGGATAAAATTTCTTTTTCACGTTCGGATAGCGTTTCGTAAGTATCCCCGTTTTCACCATTTTTAATCCGCTCCAAATATTCGCCCATCAGCTTCTTCGTTGCAGTAGGATATAAATACGCATTGCCGGAAGCGACCGACTTGATTGCCCATAGCAGTTCTTCGTGAGGAGCACTTTTCAGGATATATCCGGAAGCTCCCGCATGAATAGAACGGAATAAATATTCTTCGTCATCGTGCATGGTGAGAATCAAAATCGCCGTTTCCGGCAATACTTTCTTTAATTCCGTCGTCGCGGTAAGACCGTCTTTTCCATTCGGCATACTCAGGTCCATCAGTACGACATTCGGCTTTATCTCCACTGCCTTGCAAATTCCTTCGTCCCCATCGGCGGCTTCCCCAACGACTTCGATGCCTTGTTTTCCATCCAGCAGTAGCAGCAGCCCGGATCGAACTACCGCGTGGTCATCAACGATTAGAAGCTTGATCATCCCGTCCCCCTACCTTTAAGCGAATCGAAACGATCCGCAATGAACTCACAATGACGTTTTCACGCTTATCTTTATCATAACAAAAAAAAATAAATTCCATCAATGGAATTCATTTTTTTTCGGTAATTTCGTTGATTCGGAACCATTCGGAAATGGCTTCCGTCGTCATCAACATCAGCTCTGTCTCGTGATCGGTGTAAGTTCGAAACGAACGGCTTCCGGTGAGGAGCACGCCTCTGCCATTTAACGGTAAAATAACTGGAATGGCGACGGCGGCGTACAGTTTCTCGGCTAACATGACCGGACATTCCAATCGAAGCTTTTCGAACTGCGGATGCCCCTTCTCCAACCGGGACATTCGGTCCAGAAGGATAGCTACGCCGGCAACTCCGCGTCCGGATCTCACTATCATATGTCGATACCGATCATTATCATTGCCGTCTGCATAATGAAAGCGAATTCTCTGATCTGAGTCTGGCAAAGCCACTGCGACAAAATCGCTATGCGTATCCAATCGAAGCCTGTGTAATTGTTCGGCGGCGATTCCAATGATTTCGGGCATCCTACAGCCCCCCTTCCTATCGCCAACGCTTATCGGTATCGTCTATGCTCCATTGTAACGGTTTTTATTCAATATGTAAGTCAGGGAAATCCCTGAATTGTTCATCAGGGAGAAATCGCCCGATCCTGTGATTTAGGTCACTCGATAATCAGGGTTTTAGAGTCGAATATTCAGGAAGTTCCCCGATCCCTTTCTTACATTGTTAGGGGTAGAATATTCTCATAAGATGGTTGAGAGGGGCTGGCTAAAATGGCTATTAACAAATTAGAATACAAAACGGAATGCCAAACGGAAGGCGATACAACCGGATGGACGGAAATGTTCTTTTCGAAAGAAAATCTCGAGTTGTTAGAGGGCATCATGTACCCGAAACGCGCGGAAGCCGGATCTTATTTATATTGGGAAGGTGATACCGCCGATAAGCTTTATTTTGTGAAAAAAGGCTGCGTAAAACTCACCAAAACTTCGAATAGCGGAAGCAAAATAACATTATATATGCATCATACCGGAGACTTGTTCGGCCAGATCGATCCGTTTTATAATGCAGTACAAAGCTTTGATGCGGAAGTGCTGGAGGACAGCGAGTTCGGCGTCATCCAACGGAAGGACCTCGAGGTGCTGCTGTGGCAGCACGGGGATCTGGCGATCGACTTTATGAAATGGATGGCCGCAACGCAACGGATGACGCAAACGAAATTCCGCGATCTGATGTTATTCGGCAAACCCGGCGCGCTGTGTTCCTTGCTGATCCGGCTCAGCAATTCCTACGGAAAGCCTTGCGGAGACCGGCAAATCAAAATTTCGAAGAAGCTCAATAATACGGAAATGGCGGAAATGATCGGTGCAACAAGAGAAAGCGTCAACCGTATGTTAAGCGATATGCGCAAGGAGAACGCCGTAGCAATCGACAACGGTTATGTTGTTATCAAGGATTTGGACTATTTGAAGAATGTATGCAGCTGCGAAAATTGTCCGAAGGAAATCTGCCGGGTTTAACGCCAAACTCAGGGCCATTTGCGAAATTATAATCACAGGTCGGAAACCACCGGTAAATTGCCCAAATAAATAGGCCAACCAGAACTTTCTGGCTGACCTATTTATACGAAAGCCGCGATTTACTCTCGACTTGTTATGGGACTATGTTCTTGTCAACCGAAAATTCTCACTTATGGAGATTTTAATGGTTCCAGCTTTTTTGCTCGCTCAAACGCTTTATGTAAAAACGCTTTAGCCGATAAATCCTCATAATCCCAATTCATGGCCTCTATTGCAATCGCTCCTGAATAATTCGTTTCCGCAATTTTTTTCATGGTTGTAGACCAATCAATCGTGCCGTCAAAGGGTAACCCGTGTTGGGCATAACTTCCGTTATTATCATGTAAATGTAGTGCCATCAGCCGGGAACCGTACATGGATAATAAATCATCGCCTGGATAGTAGTTGTAGTGATGTCCGCAGTCATAACAGAATCCGATACGCAGGGAATCGACTTGCTCAAGCACATGTGCCAAGTTGGTGAGATTCCATAAATTTTCCAGTGAAACATTTACACCAAGCTGTTCAGCTCTTTCAGTGATTCGCTTGATTCTATCCAGTCCCAATGCGTTATATGGATTGTCTTCGTCGGGCAGGTGCACCACCATTGTTGGAATCTCAAAATCAGCGCAATCTGCAACACATTGCAAATAACAATCGGTTAAGGCTTCACCGTCCAGATTGTCAAGCCAGAGGCTGTTTTGGTTTTTGATAGGCGCGTGGATATTTTCTATAAAAAGACCCGCTTCTCGCGCAATTTGTGGCCCGTTGCGGTAATCGTTCCGATTAAAGTCTTCACTCCACCATAATAAAACGCCATCAAAACCGGCTTCTTTTATTAATTGATAACGTTCTTTAATCGGCAATTCATAGCCAAACCAATCATAAATGGTAATCATAAGCCTCTTCCTTTCTTGCTTTTTCCGTCATAGTTTTTATATAATTCGTAGATTTCATCCCAAATAAATACACAAAAAACTCTATTTTCATTGAAGTCCCCCTTTCTACAATAGCGAATATATGTTCCCGTTCCTACTGTACCCTATTTTAGGGCGAATTTCAACGTTTGACAACATACTTCGACAACATATACTATATGTTGATGTTGGGCGATTAAAACGATCTCTCGAAAACTCATAAAAATAAGAGCACGTCAAATATAATCAAATTGCCCAGCCTATAGTGAAGCGGGCGTTCTTAATGAATAAGAGTGTTAATCGGTTAATAGGTATTGGCTTTTGGCAAGAATTTGTGCCGATAAAATGAAAAACCCGCGATTTACGCGGGTTGGAATCAGTACATATTCTTGTCGACAAAAAAAGTGTGTTTATAAGTGATCTTTTCACAAATCGATGCATACATTTTATAATGTTTCCCTAAGTTGAACATATGCTCTGCAGCTCTCTTTTCCTTTTCCGTTTCGTTCAAGCTGCCACATATCAAAAACCTTATATAAATTAGTTTGCTGCAGCTTCTCACTGTTTGGTCTTTCGCAATATTTTTGTTATTAGTATCCCTCCTCCGTTTTTTATGATTAAAAAAACATCGCGGCATTTCTTTTGTCTGCTTCATACTTAAAGCCGCGAGCCCTCCTGTTTGAAATTATTTTTGAATCCCAGCTCCTGATATGCAGCCAGTTTTTGCTGGAAGGTAATCATCTTCACCCTCTACACTTTATACACGATAAAAAATGCCGAGGAAGGCGTAGGTAGTATAAGGAGGTTAATTATGTTGAGGAAGAGTAGAAGGTCTGCAGTAATTACTGGGGTATTATTACTAGCCGGGTTGGTTACAGGCATATTTAGTGTTGTTCCTGTTATAGATGGAGCAGATTACCTTGTCAATGCTTCTACAAATGAAAATCAGGTACTAATAGGAGCGTTTTTCCAGTTGTTAATGGTTGTTGCATATGTTGGTATTCCTATTTTGATGTATCCGATTTTAAGTAAGCATAATAAAGGTTTAGCTCTTGGATCTGTTGCTTTCGGCATCATTGCGGGTGTATTCATTATTATTGGTGTAATCATTCTTCTTTTGCTATTGACATTAAGCCACGAATTTGCAAAAGTTGGAACTCTGAATGTATCGTATTTTCAGGTCCTGGGTGGGTTGTTACGGGAAGGACGTGATTTGGTGAACCATGTGGCAACGACACTGTCATTTGTTTTGGCTATGTTCTTGTTTAACTGCATATTTTACCAAACTAAATTAGTTCCACGTTGGTTATCAGTTTCGGGTCTTATTGGGTCTACATTGTCCTTATTGGCAAGCTTTTTATTTATGATTCGCTTCATCGGTCTGGATGCAACCTACATGATGTTGAACATTCTAATAGCCTTTCAACAATTGGTTTTGGCTATATGGCTGATCAACCGGGCGGGACAGGATTCTAGTCATTACCACAATTTATGAATAATCACTCGGCACACAGTCGGGAAATGAGATAATCTTCTTCTCACCCGACATTCTTCGTGTTTAATTGTCTTCTTCATCAATCTCTTTACGGATCAAATACCTTCTCTAGCGAGCACTGACGCTATTCCATGTGGCTTCGATAATACGTTTGATTTCTTCGTCCGATATCGTAAATTTGTGATGCAGATATCCTTTTATTACGTATACGAAAGAGCCGTAATGCATTTGAGCCATGAGCGACGGATCCATTTCAATAAACAACTTCTCCTGAATCGCCTGCGCATACAGCTTTTCCAAAGGGCCGCACCATCCGCCATCATACGCCTCTTTTTTAATGTCGTCGTAAATGTACGGTGAGAAAGAATATTGTTCAATAAACCGAAATCCTTGCGGATATTCAAGGGATAATCGAATCAAATTCTCCCACGCGCGCTCTATGCGGACTCGTATAGGTTCGTCGGAGTAAAAGCCATCAAGCACTTTTTCTCCATTAAACTGGACGATCGCTTTGTAAAGTTCATTAATAATCGATTCTTTGCTATCGAAATAGTGATAGATGTTTCCTGTTGAAACACCTGCTTCTTTGGCAATCAATGACATGGAAGTCGCCTGAAGCTCCTTCTCGATAATGAGGGACAATGTAGTCTCCAGAACCGCCTTCTGGACTTTATGATATTTGTCGAACACCGTTGCTTGCCTCCAATAAAAATGATACTTCGTCCCATAAAACGAATGTTCATTCGTAATTTTAGGCATTGATATTGAATTTGTCAACTAAAGAGGGCCGGGTCGTTCGTACGTCAATAAGATCCGTTTCAGAGCGCGAACTGAATGAGTACAAGCGGCAGGAACGGTTAATGAATCGATATCTGCCTTCATTTAAATATCGTTACATATAATTCTTTGCGATTGTCTCCAAATATTCTTCGATCGGCACGGAGTTTCTAAGAGCCATCAGATTGTTGCCAGCTGCTCCGATGACGGTACGGAATTTCTTGCTTTCACCCGTTGCCAAAGCGGTAATGGCATCAACGATTATCTGAGGCTCATCCAAGAGTCCGCTGCTATCAGAGGTATTCATTAAATTTTGCACTTTCGTCATCAGATCATCGTAATCTTTAATGTTTTCATCTCTGTTCCAAATAATACTTTCCCTAAAATTATTCCCTGAAGAGCCGCCCTGCTCGATCAATCTAAGCTCGATATTCAACGGCTTCAGTTCATAATAAAGTCCTTCCGTCAACCCTTCCAAAGCAAACTTGGACATGTTGTAAAGCGATCCGAGCGGCACCGCTGTCGTGATCCCCATGAAGGAGCTGACATTGATAAACATGCCTCCGCCATTGGCTCTGTAATGCGGTAAAAATTTTCGAATGACATTGATCGGCCCCCGAGTATTAACAGCGAACTGCCAATCAATTGCTTCCTCCTTGGCTAATTCCAACGCACCGTAAGTGCCCATACCGGCATTATTGACGACGACGTCAATCTTCCCGAAAGCGGCAATGGCTTGATCAACGGCAGTTTGAACCTGCTCCACTTTTGTGACGTCCAGTTTGAAAATTTTAATATTGTCATAAGCCGTAAGTTCCGTTTCTTTCTCGGGCGTACGCATGGTGGCCGCTACGTTCCAGCCCATTTGAGCAAAACGTATCGCCGTTCGTTTTCCCAATCCTGAACTTGTTCCTGTAATAAAGACTGATTTACTCATGCTAAAACCTCCAGTTTATATTGAACGTTCAATCTATTTTAAAAAAACATGACTAGATCGAACGTTCATTCTAATTATATTGATGTGCAATCTATCTGTCAAACGGAACTTCAAACCGGGCAAAAATGCGACATTTTCAGGCATTTCTGCCCAAGTCGCCTGGTTAAGCATTTTGTATTGGCTTCTGTACTTGCCATAAAAAAACTTGCCGTTAATTATGATACGGTTCACCGCGCTGTCTGTAACGGCAAGTTTTAGGGCCATCCTTTTGCGGGATGGCCCTTTCTTTTGATCTCGCTTTGTTTAATTAGCGTGCCCGTTAGCGCAACTAGGCTACCGTCCCTCGCAGCGCGATTCCTCCAATTGCGATTTTCCTTACCTTAATATTCTCCTTTGATACAAAAAACGAGCCCCGAATTGTTCCAGCTAATGCAGACTTCTGCCTAGCAAACTTAAACTTCCCTTCTAATTCCTGTGGTACCTCCATCCCCTCAGAAAGCTTAAAACCAACGGCCCGCTTCTTAGGGTCATCAATCGTATACATGACATTGACCCCAAGACCATCCCTATAAAAGACGTAAGCAAATTCAATATTTTCAACTTGAAAACGCGATGTTTCTAAAGGTTTGGCCGCAAACTCAATATCACGCTCTTTCAAAATTCGGTTCACATAATCAAGGGTTTCCTGACTTTCATTAGCTGGTACAACCGTAAATTCGTGCTTGTACTTGTTCATAAAGTAACGGGCTTCATTGGCACGTAAACCAGCAAGCGCTTCTGCTACAGGTGAAGTCTCTAAACCAACCGTGGACACATTTTTAAAATTTACAATATAGTTTCTAACCCTCTTTTCACCCTTTATGAAGTCCACATTTCACCAAAAACTATGAAATGAACGCCCTTACGAGCCCTACAATTACTGTATCATAATACACGCCACAAAAAAAACTTGCCGTTACTTGCGGTATTGTTCAGCGTATGTTCATGCGGCTTGGGGCATACGGGCTATCCTCCAACGACAGCAACAGCTAACTGCCAAGATAAGCCATCTTCACCTGCTCGCTGGCGGCTAACTCCTCCGGCGTGCCGGAATGGACGACGCTGCCTGTTTCAATGACATAAACGCGGGTGGCGATGGATAACGCCAGATTGGCGTTTTGTTCCACCAGCAGAACAGTCGTGCCGTTGCGATTGATTTCTTCGATTATGGCAAAAATCGTTTTCACAAGCAGCGGCGCAAGCCCCATGGATGGCTCGTCAAGCAGCAGGAGCTTGGGGCGCGCCATCAGCGCCCGTCCCATAGCTAACATTTGCTGTTCACCGCCGGACAGCGTCCCGGCTAGCTGCTTGCGACGCTCATGCAGACGCGGGAAGAGTTCGAATACTTTTTGCAAATCATGCCGAATACCAATGGTATCTCTTCTGACGTAGGCGCCCAATTCCAAATTTTCCAGCACGGACATATTCGCAAACACACGGCGGCCTTCCGGTACATGGGAAATTCCCGCTTTGACAATATCTTGCGCCGTTTTCCCGTTCATCGAAAGGCCGGTATAATGGATGGAACCCCGGTTAGGCTTTAGCAGACCGGAAATCGTTTTCAGAAGCGTACTTTTGCCTGCCCCGTTGGCTCCAATCAAGGTAACAATTTCTCCATGACGAACATCCAGCGTGACCCCTTTCAGAGCTTGAATATGCCCGTAGTACACATCAATTTGCTCCACGTTCAACATGGTTACTTGCTACCTCCTCTCCCAAGTAGGCCTCGATCACCTTGACATGGTTGCGGATGTCCTCCGGCGTTCCTTGCGCAATAAGCTGTCCGTGATCCAGTACGTAAATCCGCTCGCAGATGCCCATGACCAGCTTCATATCGTGCTCAATCAACAAAATCGTCAAATCCAGTTCATGGCGGATAAACGCGATCAATTCCATGAGCTGGCGCGTCTCTTGTTGATTCATGCCTGCCGCAGGTTCGTCCAGCAAGAGCAACTTGGGCCCGGTGGCCAACGCCCTGACGATTTCCAGACGGCGCTGTTGTCCGTAAGGCAAGTTCTTGGCCGTTTCATGCATGCAAGTTTCCAATTGGAACATCCGCAGAAACTGAATCGCCTTCTCTTCCATTTCTTTCTCACCGGCAAAATGGGACGGAAGCCGCAAAATAGAGCTCACCATCGAATGCTTGGCCAAGGAATGGTAGGCGATTTTCACGTTGTCCAATACGGAAATCTCATTAAAAAGGCGAATATTTTGGAAAGTCCGGCTAATGCCCATGCGGGTAATTTGATAAGGAGCAAGACCGTTCAGTCGCTTTCCTTCAAGTAAGATTTCTCCTTCTGTCGGTACGTACACACCGGTCAACAAATTAAAACTGGTCGTTTTTCCGGCCCCATTCGGTCCGATAAGCCCTACCAACTCGCCTTTGCGGATTTCCATATGAAGACCGGAAACGGCTTTTAACCCGCCAAATTGCATACCGACACCGCGAACGTGGAGCAATGGGTTATTTTCCATACGCATCCCTCCGTTTCATCGCCGTCCACTTGCGCAAGTATGAGGTTATTTCCGTGGTCCCCATCAATCCTTGCGGCCGATACAGCATGACAACGATCAGGATGACGCTGTAAATCATCATTCGCGTTTCCGGATAGCCTTGCAGGAAGGTAGACACAATGGTCAGCAATATCGCCGCCAAGACGGCGCCCGACAAACTGCCCAGCCCCCCCAGAACGACAAAGATTAAGATGTCAAACGACTTCAAAAACCCGAAATTTGTCGGTTGAATCATATAAAAGTTATGGGCATACAGCCCGCCGGCAATTCCCGCGAAAAAAGAACCGATCGTAAAGGCGACCACTTTGTAGTACGTGGTGTTGATCCCCATAGCATCGGCGGCAATTTCATTTTCACGGATCGATATGCATGCCCGTCCATGTGTTGAATTCGTAAAGTTCATAATGACCAGCACCGTAATAAAGAGACATAAAAACGTCGTTGTCCAGGTTGTCAAATGCGCCACCTGCATGCCGGCCGCGCCCCCGACATATTCCATGTTAATAAATACGACCCGAATAATCTCGCCGAAGCCCAGCGTGGCAATCGCCAAATAATCGCCCTTCAGGCGCAAGCTCGGTATGCCGACCAGCAAGCCTGAACATGCAGCCACGGCTCCTCCGGCTAGCAATGCGATAGGAAACGGAAGATGAAATTTCATGGTCGCCATAGCAGCGACATAGGCGCCAACAGCTAAAAACCCGGCATGGCCGATAGAAAACTGCCCCGTTATCCCAATGACCAGATGCAGGCTGACGGCTAAGATCATATTGATTGCAATAAAAATCAAGGCATTCGTATAAAAAGAGGTTAACCATTCCATGCTGATCAGCAATTGAACGCTGCCATAAGTGACTGCAGATAGAATGAGAAATAACCAAAATGCTGCCTTATTTTTCATCTCTGCGTCACCTAAACTTTCTCTCGCATATTTTTCCCCAGCACGCCAGACGGTCTGAAAATCAGGATTAAAATAAGAATGATAAAGGCTGCGGCATCCCTCCACGGAGAATAGCCCAAAGCGCTTACAAAAGTTTCTACCGTTCCCAGCACGAGGCCGCCGATGACGGCACCGGGAATAATGCCGATGCCGCCCAGAACAGCGGCAACGAAAGCTTTGAGTCCGGGGACGACGCCCATCAACGGTTCTATTTTCGTATAGTACATCCCGAAGATAACGCCTGCTGCTCCTGCCAGTGCAGAACCGATGGCGAAAGTAGCCGATATCGTCCGGTCTACATGGACGCCCATCAAACGTGCTGCTTCCGCGTCATGAGATACGGCGCGCATCGCCTTGCCAATTCGGGTCCGATACACCACCCATTGCAAGACGATCATTAAGACGATAGAAATCAGCAAAATATACAGCGATTGGCTGCTGATCGAAGCGCCAAAAATAGTAAAAAACTGATTCGGGAATGCGCTCGGGTAAGCTTCAGGCTGGGCGCCACGAAGATAAAGCGTGCCGTATTCAATAAAAAGCGATACGCCGATTGCCGTAATCAACGCAGCGATTCTCGTTGCGTTCCGCAGCCGCTTGTAGGCGACCATTTCAATCACCACGCCAAGAATTGCGCACACCACCATCGAGAGCAGCAAAGCGGGGACGATGCCCACGCCCCATCCCTTAATTGCATAGAAGCCAACAAACGCACCAATCATGAAGACATCGCCATGCGCGAAATTAATCAGTTTGATAATGCCATAAACCATCGTGTAGCCCAGCGCAATTAACGCATAAATACTCCCGAGCGAAATGCCGTTGACAATTTGCTGTGCCCAGTCCATCACACTCAACCTCCGAACCGCTCAGACTCGAATTTGTTTTATGGATTCACTTTAGTTCTAAACGTTTGCTTCCCATCTTTATATTCCAACACAGTTGCCGTCTTGATCGGATTGTGCTGCTTATCGACCGTAATTTTGCCGGTAACCAACAGCAAATCTTTCGTTTGCGCTAAAGCGTCCTTAATTTTGCTTCCGTCGGTCGAACCCGCGCGCTTGATGCCGTCCGCCAACAAATAGACCGAATCGTAGCCCAAGGCGCTAAACCCGTCCGGAGATTTGCCGCTGTACTTGCCTTTGAACGCTTGGACAAAATCCTGAATCGTCTTATCCGGGTCTTCGGACGAATAATGATTGGCGATATACGTATTATTCAAAGCAGCGGCGCCAGCCAAATCCACTAATTTGGGAGAATCCCATCCGTCAGCTCCGATAAGCGGTATGGTAATTCCCAATTCGCGCGCTTGCTTCACGATCAAGCCTACTTCTTCATAATAGCCGGGGATAAAGATCGAATCCGGGTTCAGCGATTTAATGCGAGTCAATGTCGCGCGGAAATCGGTGTCCTTTGCGACATACGCTTCTTGGGCAACGATCGTCCCTCCGGCCTTCGTGAACGTTTCTTTGAAAGAAGCCGCCAGCCCCTTCGCATACTCACTGGCGCTGTCTGCAAAGATCGCCGCCGACTTCACCTTCAGTTCGCCGGCCGCAAAGTTAGCGGCAACGCGACCTTGAAACGGATCGATAAAGCAGGTCCGGAACATATAATCGTTGACGCTCCCGTCCGCTTTCGCAGTGATATTCAGACTAGTGCCTGTAGGCGTCAGAAGCACGGTTTTGTTATTGGTTGCGACTTGCGTCTGCGCGACCGTATTGCCGCTAGTGGCTGCGCCGATAATAGCTGCCACCTTATCTTGGCTGGTCAATTTGATCGCCGCATTGGTTGCTTCAGCCGCATCCGACTTATTGTCCACTTTGATGACTGCCAATTTTTTACCGTTAATGCCGCCGCTTTTGTTCAAGTTTTCGACAGCCAGATCGATACCCTCGGCAATCGACTGACCGTATGAAGCTACCGGACCGGAAAGCTCTAGGTTGGCTCCGATTTTAATAACGTCCCCGACTACCGCATCACCCGGCTTTCCCGTCTCTCCTTGCGTCCCTCCGCATCCCGCTACGAGTCCCGTTAACGCGAACCCCATTAGCAGATGCAACGTTTTTTTCCTAGTTCCTTTTCCCATACGTTGCTGTTTCATAAATGCCCTCCTCTTGGCGTTCCATTCCCTATTGGTGCAAGCGCATGTGTAAAAACATGCAGTTGTTCTTAATACTATTATTCAGCGCGAACAACTAGTACTACATCCAATGATTTATTTCACGTCCCTAAGCCGCCCTCGTTCTCCCGCTCACAATATCCCCTTCCTCCATCTAAGCGCTAATTGGCTCAAACATTGGATAAGAACTTCCACAAATCAAAAAGCCCGCTGGTTAGCGGACTTTTATGCTACAAATCTATTTATTCTTCAAATTAATTTTAAAGACATCCCCCTTATTACCACCAAAAACGATCATACCGCCTTCAGGTAGTACTACCGAATGATTGTTGCTTGCCTTTGAAAAGTTCACAGCCATTCCCTTCGCGTCATAAACGGCAAATCCCCCGCTTGCCGGAGTCTCAACGGTCATGACTCGATTGGCTGATTTCTCATTAATCTTATACCATACAGCCCGACCAGTGGATGGTATGATGCAAATCGAGGAGTTCCCTTCGTAAATGGGTTGAATAGCATCTTCACTAATATAGGATTGTCCATCGATCATTAAATGCTCTGTACCGTCCACGTTATAGAAATTCAGATCAAAAGCATCTCTTCCGTTCGTAATAGGAATATCAACTACATTTACTGCTTTATTCATATCAACAATTTTAGTGCCGGATGCGTATCCATGGTTGATGTCAACGGATATATTTTTAACCTCAAGTGCTTTGAGCAGATACCTCATTGAAGTTATCTTTTCATCCAAAGGGTAGTAGTTTTTTCCATTCCTATGTTCCCATACCGTTTTAGTTGACTGATTTAGAGGATTGGAATCTAACTTTTGATATTCATAATTTACCAAAACCGTTTGACCTAATCCTGGAGTATTTGTATACGCGTCAAGTTTTAAGTAGGTTTTTCCATTCTTCGGTTGTTCAAAGCTTATGGTTGCACTCCCATCGTTATTTTTAAATTGTCCATTGCCTGTATATACATATTTTTGAGGCGGGAGCGATCCAAATGCTAGAGTGGGTAAATCAATCTCTCCGTTCTTTATCTCCAGATTTACCGTGTTACCTACGGTACCGTATAATCCAGAGTAAGCAAGCAAATCGGATGGCATGTCCACTTTCACTGGAGCTTCAAATGTTTTTTCAGGCAGGATCTCTTTAATGATGCCTTTGGCTCTTGTATATTCCAATAAAATATTAGATGCAAACGTACTAGTGTAAACACCATTACCTCCCGACGAGAGCACAGCTATAGAAATATCATGTTCGGGTAGGGTAGTCAAAGCAGCGTGATACATAAACGTATCTCCACCTTTAAATAATGCGGTTATTCCGTAATCACTAAACGGAGCTAAACGGACGGCATCCCAACTAAGACCATAATTAATGGTGTTTGTCTCTTCAGTAACCCATGCTCCCTTTCTATACTCATGACTTTGCATAGCCTTTGCTGACTTCTCAGATAAAATATCCGTTCGATTCCCAATTAATACTTCAGCGAACTTAACTACTTCTTCGGCCGTGGAGTAGAGGCCTCCTGACCCAATGAGATTGGCATTCTCAACGGGCAAAGCCTGATCTATCCCAGGAAAATAAGTTTTTATGAGCCTGTCTCTATCAAATGAATCACGTGGTGTTTTGGTAGAGGTTAAATGAAGAGGCTTGCTAAAATAGGTTTCAAGAAATTCGCTATAACTTAAACCGCTCACTCGTTCAATCAAGATTTCAAGCAGCTGAAAACCATCATTACAATAGACCGAAGATTCGCCGGGGTTTGACTTTAATTTTTCTGATTGCAATTTTACCAATAATTCATCTTTATTTCTCGTATCATTATCATTAAACAAAAAACTATTCGGATAGTGACTACCGTAAAGGCCTGAAGAATGATTCATTAACATGCGTGGCGTAATCTTTTTGTATCGTTCATCTGCCATTTTAAAGTCCTTGATATACGTAGTTAGCGGTTTATCAATATCAATTTTATTAGCATCAGCTAGCATCATCGTTGCAGCAGACACATACGTTTTACTTACCGAGCCTATTCCAAACATCGTGTCTTTGGTTATCGGACTCTTGGTCGCTTTATCGTATACACCAGCGCTATCGGATAAAACAATGGATCCATGATCCATAATTGCATACTGCAATCCACTTACATCATAATCGGACACGATCTTCGAAGCCAACTCCTGTGCCTTTTCTTTTACAGTATCATGATTCGTTAGAGCAAAAGCTGGGGTGATCGGTATTGCAATAAGTGTAGCGGTCATTAATGCAGAAACCATTCTCTTCATTATTACTTCCTCCTCGTATTCATTCTAGATGTTACTTACTGAATTCATCATACAAGGAAGAAGGCTGTTATATTAAAAATCGCCCTGAAACGAAAAAAACAATCCCTAAACAACATGTTGTCTAAGGATTGTTCGTTTAGAATGGCAGTAGGACCATATTATTAAATACTTTATTTTTGGTTTCAATGGTCATATGACCACCGTACTTGTCGCAGATTCTAGCTATGTTTGTTAATCCAATACCATGAAATTCCGGGTTTGGTTTTTGACTGTGTAAGTAAGCAGCTTCATTTTCCATATGATTCAAGATGTGAATGAGTAGGGTAGACTCGGTAGAATGTATTTTGATAAGAATGTACCTATCTTCTGCGATTTTCAACTTTTTAGAAGCTTCTATTGCGTTATCTAGCATATTTCCAATGACAACACATAAGTCATAACGGTCAATCTGGACTTCTTGTGAACATAAGTTGAGCTTAGTATCTATTCTTATCCCGTTGGCTTGTCCGATATTAAGCGTATTTGTGACAAGGGCATCTATAACCAGATTCCCCGTATTCACCCGATGATAGGCTCCTTCGACTTTATTTAATGTAGTCTTAATATGTTCCATGGCTGCTGCTAACTCATTTCGCTTAATACACTCTTCAATATACAAAAACTGTTGATTCGTATCGTGAATGATTCTTTTAATGGATTTGAAGCTGTGAACGACTTTTTCGTAATTCGCATCCTGATAGTCCATCTGATGTTGCAGCTGAGCATTCTCATGCATGAATTGAAATTTATCAATGATATTATCAAAAATATAGACGATCGTAACGTTTAAGAGAAGAAATCCAATGACGGTAATGAAAGAATAGACGTCCTTATAAGTTAGAATGCTCAGTTGGTAGAAACTTACGATAGGAATAACCAAAAATAATAAGTAGTAACGAGAATGCAAAGAGAAACTTCTACGTTTTGTAACTAGTCGTACGATCTGAATGATAGCAAACATGATCATGCAACCCAGTAAAAGAGCTTTGGTGTTGGCGATTTGATCTTGTTCATTTACAGGGGCAAAGTTAAAGTCAACTGAATCTAGGGCATAAAAAATATAAAGGGATGAAAAATTAGCGAGAGACATTAAAACACAGTAAAGTATAGAAAAAGTGAACTTGGTTTTATAATCTACAGTATAAGATTGCGCAATACTAAATACAAAAAGCAAGGGTAGAATCAAAGATATAATAGGAGAGACGGGAATAACCAGGTATAGGTAATCGAGCAACCCAAAGATAATAAAGTAAAGGAATCGGTTATGTTTTTTAGCTGATTTATCAAAAACCGAATTGAAGAAAAAATTAACTTGAGCACCCATCAGAAGAACAATGCTAAGGATAATAGGTAAATGATTTAGAAACATATTAATCGAACTTCCTAATCATAAATTTGGTGTAAACATCTTTAACCTCTT
>NZ_JTHN01000137.1 GCF_001399685.1 Paenibacillus sp. A3 | reverse complement strand
GGCTATGCCGCCGGGAACGGGGCCGGAGCCGCCGTGCAGTGGCTTGTGTGCGGCGCGCTGCTCGGGCTGAGCGTGCTCGATCTGTCCCTGCTTCCCAAGCGGCGCATCTTGCGCGTCAGCCGCAGCCTTCCCGGGCAGGCCGATATCGGCAGCCCGTTCGAGGTGACGGTGCGCGCGGAAGCCTCGCAGCCGGTGTCTTTGAAGCTGACGGTCGCCGACGACCTGCCGCAGACGTTCAGTTCCCCGGGAGTGCCGTTAACGACGGCTTGGGAAGGGAAGGCGGCGGAAGTCCGCTACACGACGCTGGGCCGCGAGCGGGGAGAGTATCATTTTCGCTCGATCTGGCTCCGGTTGAGAGGAAGGATCGGGCTGTGGGAGAAGCAGGCGCGCGTGGAGCTGGAACAGATCATTCGCATTTATCCCGATATGTCGGGGGTCCGCGGCATCTTGTCTTCGATGCAAAATCAGCTGACGCTGGATGGAAGGCGGATTTACCGGAAGGAGCGGTCCGGCTCGGAATTTCACGCGATTCGCGAGTACGTTCCCGACGACGACCCGCGGTTCGTCAACTGGAGAGCGTCGGCGCGATCCCGTACGCTGATGACGAACGTGTTCCGCCCCGAACGGGGCAAGGTCGTCACCATCCTGCTGGACTGCGGACGCATGATGGGGATCGAGCTGGACGGCCGGACCAAGCTGGACGTGTCGCTCGAAGCGGCGCTGGCGCTTGCCGCCGTAGCGCTCAAGCAAGGGGATAAGGTGGGACTGCTCGCCTTCTCGAACCGGGTGAAGGCGTATGTGCCGCCGGACAACGGACTTCTCCATCTGCAGACGCTGACGGCGGCGGTCTACAACCTGCAGAGCGACTTCGTAGAGGCCAGCTACGGCACGGCGCTGCAGCATTTGCTGCGTGTGCAAAAAAAGCGGAGCCTGACCGTCCTGTTCTCCGATATGGACAATTATATGTTCGAGGAGGGGCTGCGTCCGCTGCTGATGCGGCTGAAGCGCCAGCACCAGATTTTGCTGCTCGGGCTGCGGGACGAAGTGCTGCAGGGGTGGGCGTCGGCCGAGACGGCGAACAGGCGCCAAGCCTATGTGAAGAGCGTGGCGCACAAGTTTGCCGTCGACCGGCAAACGGTCGCTGCCGAGATGGCGGCCGGCGGGATCGACATCGTGGACGTTCCCGTCGGGCAGCTGGCTTGGACGGCGGTCAACCGGTACCTGGATCTTAAATCGAACGATTCGATATAGGGGCCGGGGAGGAGAAGAGGTCCGTCCTCATTCCGGCTACGTCCTGCGGGGCGGCGCCTTCGGCCGCAAGCTGCGTATGTCTGCGTTCGTTCAAACGTCCGTAGGCGACATACAGCGCCAGGGCAATCATCGTGACGCCCGCGACGATATACTTCGTTTCCAGCGACAAGCCGGATGGCGTAATATAGCCTTCGATAATGCCGGCAATGACGAACAGTGGAATCGTGCCGACCATCAGGAGCGCCGATTGCTTGACGGAGCGCAGAAGCATATATTTTCGCGTATACGGTCCGGGGTTGATCATCCGGTAGCCCATATACAAGCCGGAGCCCCCGGCAATGAAGATGGCGGTCAGCTCGATGACGCCGTGCGGCAAAATGTACGCCCAGAACACGTAGCTTGTGCCGGATTGCCAAAAGACGGCGGTTAGCGCGCCGATCAGGATGCCGTTGTAGAACAGCACGTAGACCGTCAGCAGCCCGAAGGTGATGCCGCTCACGAACGCGAGAACGGCGACACGAATGTTGTTGGTCATGATGGACGTGGACATGACGGCGCTTTGCACTTCGCCGTGGTTTTTGCCCACCGCATGGGGATCGATGCCGTCGGCCATCTCAGGGGATACGAGCGCATACAGGTTCAGCGGGTCCTGCCAGACGGCGGCGAAGCCGGACAGCGCTCCGACCATAAACAGCAGAAACGCAAGCGCAATGAACCTTTTGCGTTCCAGAACGTAGCCGATAAACCGGCGCTTGAAAAAATCGCCGAGCCGATGGGACGTTTTCCACTGTTCGGCGTGCAGGGCATGGTGCGCCCGCGCCACGAGCTGATTGAGGTAAAGTCCGATCTCATCGCCGGGGTAATACGTTTGCGCGTAGGCCAGATGTGCGGAGGCCGTCCGGTACAAGAAGGTCAGCCGGTCGACCTGCGGGGCCTGTACCGTGCGGCGCTTTTTCTCGAATAAGGTCAGCAGTCCGTCAAGCTCGGTCCATACGGGCTTGTGCTCGCGGATAAAGCGCTGAATGTTCATGGGTGCGAACGATCTCCTTCCGTCTCTCGAATAAATCAATATTACCACAAAAATGGAAAGGAGGAGCGGGGAAATGAACGAGGTGAATATCAGGGAAGCTTCGATCGTGACGCCGGAGCATGTCCGGCTCCAGTTTCGGACGGCGGGCATCGGCAGCCGGACGGCCGCTCAGCTCATAGACAACCTGCTGCTGCTGGCAGCCTTTGGGGTAATCAGCCTGCTGGTCGGTCTGATTCTGATGCTGCTGGACATCGGCTTGGACGATGCGCTTGGGGAATATGCCGCGGCTTTTCTGATCGTGCTCAGCTTTTTATTGATCGGCGGCTACTATGCGTTGACGGAATATTATATGGGCGGGCAAACGTTCGGCAAAAAGTGGCTGGGCCTGCGCGTCATTCAGGAGAACGGCCAGCCGGTTACGCTGCTGTCGGCCATCATCCGCAATTTTTTCCGGCTGATCGATTTCTTGCCGTCCTTTTATTTTGTCGGCATGCTGTGGATGTTCTTCCATCCGATGGACAAACGGATCGGCGATCTGGCGGCAGGCACGCTCGTCATCCGGGATATGCAGCATGAGCGGCTCATCCTGCGCAAGCGGACTCAGAAGTGGCTGGCCAAGAACCGCATTCGCCTGCCGTATGAGCTCAAGCTGTCCGAAGCGTTCCGCAGACGGATCGAGCGGGAAGATTGGCTGCTGCTGTCCACGTTCGTGGAGCGCCTGCCCTCGCTGGATAAGTTCAAACGCGAGGAGCTCGCCCGGCAGGTAGCCGACCGGCTCGGAACCAAGCTGGAGCTGGAACGGGAGCTGTATGCGGCCCAGTCGACGGCTTTTTTGATCGAGCTGTACGTGCAGTTGTCGGAGGAATGGACGCTATAAGCGAGCGAGGGTGAAGCGGCGGAATTTTTTTTGCGTAGGGATGAATAAGGACGAGAGGGAGCATGCATACTAAAATGGGCTGAAAAAGAAGCCAACCATTTCCAGAAAGCATGCCAAGGAGGAATTCCGTCCATGTTCAACGCTACTCAGCAATTGAACCAATGCCAGCAAATGATTCAACAATTGATCCAGCAAACGGATCAAGCAAGCGCGAATTACCAAAGATTGCTCCAGCAAGAGCAGCAAAATGCGCAGCAGCTGCAAATTTTGTCGCAGCGCGAGCAGCATGCGGTGCAAGTGATCCAAACGGCGCTGCAAGGTCACCAGACGGCGGTACAGCAAATGCAGCAAATGGCGCAAATTTGCAACCAGCTGGAGCAAACGGCCGCACAGTTGAATCAAGCAAGCTTTCAATCGCAGCAAAATCAAAACTTCGCCCGCAGCAACTTCTATCAATAATCGGGTACATGTGGACAGAGCCGGCTCCCGGGATGAAGGGACGGCTCTGTTTTTGTCGTTCGGTGAACCTGCGCATAAGCGGATTGACAAAAGTAACTGTTATTATTATAATTACAGTAAGCGAACGGAGAGAAGGGAGCCGCCCGGTGAACAGCGAATTTACGATTGCCGTCCACAGCCTCGTGCTGCTCGCCTATCGGCCGGATCATATGGCCACCAGCGATATGATCGCCCACAATGTGGATACGCATCCGGCCCGTGTACGCAAGGTGATGGGATGTCTGCGCAAGCAGGGGTATGTGACGACCAAGGAAGGCAGCGGCGGAGGATTCGCGTTAAACTGCCACCCGGACGAGGTCACGCTTGCCGAGATTTACCGTGCCACGTCGTTCGGTTCGATCAAGCCGTCCTGGTGCTCGGGGAATGTGGAGGAGGACTGCCTCGTCGCTTGCAATATGACCGAGGTGATGGATCATATATTCACGGAAGCGGAGGAGCAGATGCTGATATACCTCCAGCGGCTGACGATACAAGACGTGCTGGAACGCGTCCTCGCGAAGCAGCAGAGAAAGAGCTAATTTTTTTTAACGTAACTGTTATCAAAAAAGTTTCAGTCGTTTCAGAGGCTTCATAACCGTTTAATGGTGTTAAAAAGGGAGGGTGATCAACATGGCAGCTGCAAATCATGGGCTGATTCGGGAAGGCGACTGGGTTAGCGGGACTTCCTGGAAGGACGAAAGGTTTATCGGATACGTCGAAGGAACGGATGGAAATGGCGCGCTGCGGGTTCGGATTACGCAATGCGACCGCGCCGAAGCGGTAGGGTTTGTGACGGAGGCCCGGCAGTCGAAAGTAACCCGGCTGCCCGAGCCCGACGGGCTGCCTGCGGACGAAGCGGCGCTGCACGATCTGATCGAGCTGGCGCTGCAAGCCCGGGATCAGGCATGGTTTGAAGAGTTGAGCGCCATGCTTCCCTCGGCGTCCGCGCAAGCGGCGGGAGGGCGGAAGCCGAGCCTTCCCGGACCGAGCGGGTGGAAGGCCCCGGCCTCCCGGTTTCCGTTCGGATTCAATCTGGAGAACCTGCGTTAAACCTAAAAAAATTAAACTAAGGAGTGGTTGAGATGGCTATTGTCAATGTCAAAGATGCGGAGTTTAAGGATGCGATTCAAGAAGGTGTGGTGCTGGTCGATTTCTGGGCTCCTTGGTGCGGTCCTTGCAAAATGATCGCTCCCGTACTTGAGGAGCTGAACGGTAAGCTCGGCGATACGGTGAAGATTGCGAAGGTGAACGTGGATGACAATCCGGAAACGGCCGGACAATACGGCGTGATGAGCATTCCTACGCTGAAGCTGTTCAAGGACGGCGTCGAGGTCGGTACGCACGTGGGCTTCCGTCCGCTGCCGGAGCTGGAAGCTTGGGTGCAAGCGCAGCTGTAATGGTAGCGATAAAAAGGCCCCTTCGGAAAAACGAGGGGCCTTTTGAGCTTGTTGAGGAACCCGCTTCGCGTAGAAATTCTCTGCACACGCCGGTGGGGTATATCCC
>NZ_JTHN01000136.1 GCF_001399685.1 Paenibacillus sp. A3 | reverse complement strand
GCGAATACCAGCCGCACGCGCACAACTATACCAAAGTGCTATTTGGCGAAAAAAGCGTGTTCCGGGCGGGTACAATCGGTACGGTTGCAGAAAAAACGGCATTCGGTTTTGTAAAGAAATATGAAGAAGAGCATGGCAAAAAGTGGCGCGGCGCGGAGTTGAACCGGCTGGCGTCCGGCTGCACGGGCGTAAAACGAAGCACCGGCCAGCATCCCGGCGGAATCGTAGTCGTACCGGATTACATCGACGTCGACGATATCACTCCGGTGCAATATCCGGCAGATGATACAAGCGCCGAGTGGAAAACGACGCATTTCGATTATCACGCCTTCGACGCCAACCTGCTGAAGCTCGATATTCTGGGACACGATGATCCGACCATGATGCGGATGCTGCAGGATTTGACAGGCGTCGATCCGACGACCATTCCGATGAACGATCCGAAAGTCATGAGCATGTTCAACTCTGTGGACGCGCTCGGCGTGACGCCGGAACAAATCCGGACGCCGGTGGCGACCTACGGGGTGCCGGAGATGGGGACGAAGTTCGTGCGCCAGATGCTGGAGGAAGCCAAGCCGTCCAGCTTTGCGGACTTGCTGCAAATTTCGGGTCTCTCCCACGGAACCGGCGTGTGGCTCGGCAATGCGCAGGAGCTGATCCGGAAAGGCATCTGCACGATTAAGACGGTGATCGGGTGCCGCGACGATATCATGCTGTATTTGATCTATAAAGCGGGTATGGACGCGGGGCTGGCGTTTAAAATCACCGAGAGCGTGCGGAAAGGGAAAGGGCTCACCGACGAGTGGAAAGAAGATATGAAGAAGCATAACGTTCCCCTGTGGTACATCGATTCGTGCGAAAAGATCGAGTACATGTTCCCGAAGGCGCATGCTTCCGCATACGTTATTTCCGCGGTGCGCACCGCTTACTTTAAGCTTTATTACCCTATTGCTTACTATGCGACCTATTTTTCCGTCCGTGCGCAGGATTTCGAGATCGAGCTGCTGTGCCAAGGCTATGACGCGATTTTGCGCAAGCTAATCGAAATTGAGGAAAAAGGGTTCCAGGCGACGCCGAAAGAGAAGAGTATGATCTCCATTCTCGAAATGGCGCTGGAGATGACGGCCCGCGGCTTTTCGTTTAAGCCGATCGATTTGTACAAGTCGGACGCGACCAAGTTTCTTATCGAAGACGACTCGCTTATTCCGCCGTTTTCCGCTATTGCGGGGATTGGGGAGAACGCGGCGAAGAACATCGCGGCCGCCAAAAACGACGGACCGTTCTTATCGATTGAGGACTTTCAGACCCGAAGCAAGGCGTCGAAGACAATCGTCGAAATTCTTAACGGCATGGGCTGTTTCCGCGGCCTTCCGGAGACGAACCAGCTTTCGCTGTTTTAGAACTCCCGGAGAAGTCTTCCTTGCTTCCTCAAGCGCCTTTTTGCGCCTTATTGCATGATCTCTGCACTTATGGTATAATCTTCTTCGGTAGCAATGTAATATCTCGTGACCAAAGAGTGGGGAAACCCA
The DNA here is from genome assembly GCF_001399685.1 of Paenibacillus sp. A3. Lineage (GTDB taxonomy): Bacteria > Bacillota > Bacilli > Paenibacillales > NBRC-103111 > Paenibacillus_G. The sequence continues at coordinate 76,405 of NZ_JTHN01000136.1, read as the reverse complement.
CTCTTTACATTTTGTATAAGGCCCCGAAGCGAGTGAAGCGTTGGTTCGGCGCAACTGTGCGCTAAGCGGTCAGCGGGTTAAGCTGGCACGGACGTTGGATTGAACGGTCTTTGGATTTTAGAGGTATAGGATTGTGAGTTTTTTGTCCTTGTTTGAAGTCGGGGAGTGCTCGTAGATGAGCAGGCGAGAGGGAAATCGCGATTGGCGGCGAGTTTTTTGCCCCGATCCTTTCCTCTACCAGGCAAAATCGAAGGATCGGGGCAAAACGTGTCTGAGCATTAGCCAATCGCGATTTCCCGGCAGCGCGCACCAAATGAACTCCAACGAGCCTTCGTTCTCAACCGCCAAAGCTTCCATACTCTAACTATCGCTCGCTTTCTCACCCTACTAAGGAGGAACGCACGTTTGAGCACAAACATCAAATCCACTGTGGAAGAGCTGGTTCGCCCCTTTTTGGACGAAAACGGATTTGAGCTGGTCGACATCGAATATGTAAAAGAAGGTGGCAACTGGTTTTTGCGGGTATATGTGGATAAAGAAGGCGGCATCGATATCGATGACTGCGGCCGCATCAGCGAATACCTTAGCGCCAAGCTGGACGAGAAGGACCCTATCGAATCGGCTTACTTCCTGGAAGTGTCTTCGCCCGGGGCGGAGCGTCCGCTCAAGAAGCCTCAGGACTATCGTAAAGCGATTGGCGAGCATGTCTTCGTAACGACGTACGAGCCGGTAAACGGTTTGAAGGAATTCGAAGGCACGCTCGTGTCGTACGACGAACAAACGGTTGTCGTCGAGGTCGGCAAGAAAAAGCACGAAATCCCGTGTGACAAAGTGGCCGGCGCCAGGCTCGCCATCAAATTCTAGGCTCGATCTGCCAATGCGTCGGGCGGCCCGTATTTTATGAGAGGGGGAACTCCATTCAAATGAACATGGATTTTATCGAAGCGCTAAACGAAATCGAAAAGGAGAAAGGCATCGCCAAAGACGTGCTGATCGACGCGATTGAAGCAGCGCTGATTTCGAGCTATAAGCGCAATTTTAATACCGCGCAAAACGTGCGCGTGGACATCAACCGCCATACGGGACTCATCAAAGTATACGCCCGCAAAACGGTTGTCGACGACGTGCTGGATCCGCGGATGGAAATTTCGCTCTTCGCTGCAAGAGAAATGAACCAAAACTATCAGCTGAACGACATCGTCGAGATTGAAGTTACTCCTCGCGATTTCGGCCGGATTGCGGCTCAGACGGCGAAGCAGGTCGTTACGCAGCGGATCCGCGAAGCGGAGCGCGGGCTGATCTACAACGCCTATGTCGATAAAGAAGAAGACATCGTCAACGGCATCGTGCAGCGTCAAGACACGCGCAACCTGTATATCGATTTGGGCAAAATCGAAGCGGTCATGCCGTTGAACGAACTGATGCCCACCGACAAATTCAAGCACGGAGACCGCATTAAAGCGTATATCACCAAGGTCGAAAATACGACCAAGGGGCCGCAGATCATTTTGTCCCGTACGCACCCGGGGCTGCTGAAACGGTTGTTCGAGCTGGAAGTTCCGGAAATTTTCCAAGGGGTCGTCGAAATTCGTTCCGTCGCCCGCGAAGCCGGCTTCCGTTCCAAGATCGCCGTATACTCCCGCAATCCGGAAGTTGATCCGGTCGGTTCTTGCGTCGGGCCGAAGGGCATGCGTGTGCAAACGATCGTCGGCGAGCTGAAGGGCGAGAAAATCGACATCGTCCGTTGGATGGAAAGTGTTGAGGAGTATGTTGCCAATGCGCTCAGCCCGTCCAAGGTGCTGGAGGTGCAAGTGTTCGAAGCCGAGAAAATGGCCCGGGTCATCGTGCCGGACTATCAGCTGTCGCTTGCCATCGGCATTAAAGGGCAGAATGCGCGGTTGGCCGCCAAACTGACCGGCTGGAAAATCGACATTAAGAGCGAGACACAAGCTGAGCAGGAGTACGGCCGACCGAAGACATATGCTGAAGAAATGCACCAGGATTCCGTCAGTATCGATTAATTCGCAGACATCGGTCTGACGGCCATGCGGGAGGGGGATGATCCGATGAAACAAAGAAAAATACCTCTGCGTAAATGCGTAGCCTGCCAGCAGATGATGCCTAAGAAAGAACTAATCCGCGTGGTGAAAACGCCGAATGATGAATTGCTCATCGATTTGACGGGAAAAAAAGCCGGACGCGGCGCCTATTTGTGCGGTAAACTATCCTGCTTCAAGCTGGCCAAGAAATCGCGTGCGCTGGATCGCGCACTGAAATCGTCGGTCAGTCCGGATATTTACGACGCTCTCGAGCAGGATTTTATTAAAGTGGAAGACGAATTTATTGCCGGAAAAGACGCGGTGGATGATGAACAAGAATAGCGACAAATTTTTCTCGAATCTGGGGCTTGCCATGCGGGCGGGAAAGCTGGTTACCGGTGAAGACATGGTGATCGAATCGGTCCGAAACGGCGAAACGAAGCTTGTGATCGTGGCCGAGGACGCTTCCGCAGGCACCTTCAAGAAAGTGAACGATAAGTGCATTTATTATCAAGTTCCTATCCATCAGTACGGCCGTCGGGATCAGCTTGGAGCCAGTATCGGTAAAGAAGCGCGAGTCGTCATTGGGGTAAACGATGCGGGATTTGCGCGGATGTTGTTGAAGCAGTTAGATCGTACGGAGGTGGACGGTATTGACCAAACAAGACAACAATAAAGACAAACTCAGAGTGTACGAATATGCCAAATCTTTAAATATGAGCAGTAAAGAGATCATCACAATTTTAAAAAGACTGGATATTCCGGTCAACAATCATATGAGCGTAATGGAGAATGATGCGGTGTCGAGTGTAGAGAAATTTTTCAGAGACGTAAAAGCCAATGCAGCAGCAAAACGGAGCGAGGGCGGAGCCAAAACAGGGGATAAGCCGTCCAATCATCCGGAATCCAAACAACAAACCGTAGCGTCGCAGCCGAAACCGGAACAGCGCCCGCAAACGGCGCAAGTACAATCGGCTACACCTAAGCAAAACAACGGTCAGGGACAAAACAGACCGCAAGGTCAAGGCGGCGAAGGCCGTCAAGGCCAAGGCCAGTCCCGCCAAGGGGATCGCCAAGGACAAGATCGCAATCGCGGCGGCCAAGGAGGCCAAGGTGGCGGCAATCGTGGTGGTCAAGGCGGCGGTTATCGCGGCGGTCAAGGCCAAGGTCAAGGAGGCCAAGGCGGCGGCTATCGCGGCGGTCAAGGCCAGGGCCAAGGAGGCCAGGGCGGCGGCAATCGTGGAGGTCAAGGCGGAGGTCAACAGGGCCAGCGCCCGGATCAACGCAGAGGCGGCGGCTTCGAGCAGCGCAATAACGATCGCGATCGGGGCGGCAACCGCCAGGCGTCCATTCCTCCGAAGCCGACGGCAGCTACTATCGGTATGGATATAGACGATGCCAACAGAGGCGCGAAGAAATCGAAACCGAATAATAATAAACGCTTTGAAGATAACCGGGGCGGCGGAAGAGGCCAACAAAACCGCGGTAAAGCTCAAGGCCGGGGCGGCAGACATCAGGAGCCGCCGAAACCGAAGATCGACAATACGCCGAAGAAAATTATCGTGCGCGGAACGATGACCGTAGGCGAGACGGCCAAAGCGCTGCATAAGGACGCTTCCGAAGTGATTAAGAAGCTTCTGTTCCTCGGCGTCATGGCAACCATCAATCAGGAGCTTGATCTGGATGCGATCCAACTTCTTGCGTCGGAATACGGCGTGGAAGTTGAGTTGAAAATTCCGGTCGAGGAAGATAAATTCGAACAATTCGAAGAGCAGGACGACGAAGCGGATCTGATGGAGCGTCCTCCTGTAGTGACCATCATGGGCCACGTCGACCACGGTAAAACGACGCTGCTCGATGCGATCCGCAAGACAAGCGTAACCGAAGGCGAAGCGGGCGGTATCACGCAGCATATCGGCGCTTATCAAGTAGAAACTCACAACAAAAAGATTACGTTCCTCGATACGCCGGGTCACGAAGCGTTTACGTCCATGCGTGCCCGCGGCGCACAGGTGACGGATATCACCATTATCGTGGTTGCTGCCGATGACGGCGTCATGCCGCAAACGGTCGAGGCGATCAGTCACGCCAAAGCGGCAAAAGTGCCGATTATCGTTGCGGTGAACAAAATCGATAAGCCGGATGCGAACCCGGACCGGGTCAAGCAAGAATTGACCGAATACGAGCTTGTTCCTGAAGAGTGGGGCGGCGATACGATTTTCTGCAACATTTCCGCGAAGCAAGGGATCGGGCTGGAAAATCTGCTCGATATGATATTGCTTGTCTCCGAAGTTCAGGAGCTTAAAGCCAATCCGAACAAGCGTGCCAGAGGTACGGTCATCGAAGCCGAGCTGGACAAAGGCAAAGGGCCGGTGGCGCGCGTCTTGATCCAACACGGTACGCTTAAAGTGGGCGACAGCTTCGTCGCAGGCGTCTGCTTCGGACGTGTGCGGGCCATGATGAACGACAAAGGACGTAAGCTAAAAGAAGCCGGGCCTTCGACGCCGGTGGAAATTACCGGTTTGACCGAAGTGCCTCAGGCCGGCGATCCGTTCCTGGTCTTCGAGGACGAGCGCAAAGCGAGAGATATCGCCGAGAAGCGTGCCATCACGCTGCGTCAATCCGAAATGGGAGCAAACGCCCGCGTTACGCTGGATGATCTGTACAAACAGATTAAAGAAGGCGAAGTTAAGGATCTTAACGTCATCATTAAAGCGGACGTTCAAGGTTCTGCGGAGGCGCTCAAAGGCTCCTTGGAAAAAATCGACGTCGAAGGCGCGCGCGTTAAAATTTTGCATAGCGGCGTAGGGGCTATCACCGAGTCCGACGTTATTCTGGCATCGGCCTCCAATGCGATCGTCATCGGCTTTAACGTCCGTCCGGAACCGCAAGCGAAAAATACCGCGGAGCAGGAAAAAGTCGATATTCGCCTGCACAGCATCATTTACAAAGTTATGGAAGAAATCGAGCAAGCGATGAAGGGGCTTCTCGATCCGGAATATAAAGAAGTCGTTATCGGGCATGCCGAAGTCCGCAACATCTTCAAAGTATCCAAGGTCGGCACGATTGCTGGCTGCATGGTGACGGACGGCAAAATCGTCCGCTCCGCCGAAGTACGGATTGTCCGCAGCGGAATCGTCGTATTCGAAGGCAAGATCGACTCGCTGAAACGATTCAAGGATGATGCGAAAGAAGTGGCCCAAGGCTACGAATGCGGTATATCTTTGGAGCGTTTTAATGATCTTAAAGAGGGAGACACGATTGAAGCCTTCGTTATGGAAACTGTAGAGAGGTGATCCGCTATGGCAAAAATTCGCGTGGGCAGAGTCGGGGAACAAATCAAGAAGGAATTAAGCCAGATCATTCAATCCGAACTGAAAGACCCGCGCATCGGTTTCATTACCGTGACCGGCGTCGATGTGACGAATGATTTTTCCCAGGCCAAAGTATACTTGAGCGTGCTTGGCAGCGACGAACAGAAGGAAGAAACGCTGAAGGCACTCGCCCGCGGCACCGGCTTTATCCGTTCCGAGCTCGGCAAACGAATTCGGATGCGCAAAATTCCGGAATTGCTGTTTAAATTCGATGCCTCGATCGATTACGGCAGCAAAATCGAAACGCTCATTCACCAAATTAACGACGGGAATGCGGAAGCATGACCGCAGCGGAATATGCCGTTCAGCTTCAAACGGCGGCCGGGTTTATCCGCGAGCAGGATGATTTTCTGGTCGTATCTCACGTGCAACCCGATGGTGACGCCGCCGGGTCCACGTTTGCGGTCGCTTGGATGCTGCAGTCGTTAAACAAACGGTTCACACTGATCAACGAAGGCCGGATCCCGGAGAAGTTCATGTACATGGCCGGGCCTCATTCGGTCATCGAATATGAGAAAGCTCCGCCCGAACGCAAGTTCGCGGCGGTGATCTCGGTCGATTGCGCGGATTTCGGACGCATCGGCTCGGTAAGCGAATGCTTCGAGACGGAGCGGAAGCTGCTGAACATCGATCATCATGCCACCAATGACGGTTTCGGAACCGTTAATCTCGTGCGTTCCGATGCCGCGGCTACCGTGGAAGTGCTGTACGATCTGGCGCTGGAGCTGAATCTGGAGTTCACGCCGGAGCTGAACGATTGTATTTACACCGGTTTGCTGACCGATACGGGAGGCTTCCGTTATTCCAATACGACGCCCAAAGTGATGCAGATTGCGGCAGATATGCTGGCGCGTGGTGTGAAAGGGCATGAGCTTGCCGAAAGGCTGCTCGAAACGATGACGCTCGGTCAGGTATCCTTGCTGAAGCGAAGCCTCAATACGTTGTCCTTTGCCCATGACAACAAGGTTGCCTGGCTATCTGTCTCTTTGGACGATTTGTCGGCTACCGATGCATCCAGCGAAGATATGGACGGACTCGTCAACTATGCCCGCAATGTCGAAGGGGTTGAAGTCGGCATGCTGTTTAAGGAAAAAGAGCCCGGAATCGTTAAAGTCAGCTTCCGTTCCGGAGGCTTGGCTGATGTCGCGGCACTTGCCAAAAAATTCGGCGGCGGCGGGCATGTCAAAGCGGCCGGTTGTACGATTCGCAGTTCGATGTCCGAAGCGGTTGAGCGAGTCGTTCGGGAAGTAGGGATGGCGCTCGCATGACAACGGAATTGGAAGGCATTTTGCCCGTATGGAAGCCGAAAGGCTTTACCTCCCACGATGTGGTGGCTAAAGTGCGCCGCATCGTTAGAATCAAGCGGATCGGCCATACGGGAACGCTCGATCCCCAAGTGACAGGCGTCCTGCCGCTTTGCATCGGCAGGGCGACCCGGCTTGTCGAGTACATCCAAGAGCTGCCGAAAGCGTATGAAGCGACTCTGCTTTTGGGGCTTGCTACCGATACGGAGGACTTGTCGGGGGAAGTGCTGGAGCGGGTGGAGCGCCTTGGAGAACGGTTGACGCCGGAGCAAGTGACTGCGGCGGTCTTACGCTTTATCGGCGATATCGAACAGGTCCCGCCGATGTATTCTGCCGTCAAGGTGGACGGCAAACGATTGTATGAGCTGGCTCGGCAGGGCGTTCAAGTGGAGCGGAAGTCCCGGACGGTTACCATTTACGGCATCGATGTGCTGGAGACGGACTGGTCGGGAGATTATCCGCAAGTCAAGTTTCGCGTCAATTGCTCCAAGGGAACGTATATTCGCACACTTTGTGCGGATATCGGACAAGCTCTCGGCGTTCCAGCCGTTATGGCGGAGCTGGTGCGAACCTCGACCGGACATATCGGGCCTGAACGATGCCTGACGCTTGAACAGATCGAAACTCTCCACAAAAATGGAGAGCTTGCCGGGCGATTGATTCCGATGGAGCAGGCGGTTACCCATTTGCCGTCCGCCCATCTTTCTTCCGTTCAAGCACAGAAGGCGCTGCAAGGTCAGAAGATTCGCGTCAGTGAGGGGCAGAAGGCTGCATTAAACGCCTTTTCGTCCAACGGCGAGCGGGTGGTCGCCTGCTTCACGGAAGAAACGGGCGCGTTAGTCGGGCTTTTAGAATGGGATTCGGAGCTGGGATTGCTGCTGCCGGTTAAAATATTTTCTTGAGCTTGAGCGGTCAAACGCACCAAAGAAATGTAGGTGAAGGACACATCATGGAAACGGTACAGCTATCGTATCCGCTGCCGCAGGACGGCCGTCCGGACGACTCCGCCAAGGTGCTGGCGATCGGAGATTTCGACGGCGTTCACCTCGGTCACCGGGAAGTGATTCGGAGGGCGGTCGAGCGCGGGGCCGAGCTTCAACTGCCGGCTGCCATCATGACGTTTCATCCGCATCCCAGACAAGTGCTCGGGATGGACAAATACACCAAGCTGCTTACGCCGCTCGCGGCCAAGCAGGAATTGCTGCGGCAGCTTCAGGTCGATGCGACCTATGTCGTGGATTTCAGCGAATCGTTTATGCGCGTCACGCCCGAACAGTTTGTCGAGCACATGCTTGTGCCGATGAAGGTCAGTACGGTTTTCGTCGGATTTGACTTCACCTTCGGCTATAAGGGCGCAGGGACGCCGGATACGCTGTGCGATTTGGCCAAGGGGAGGTTTGCGGTCGAGGTGGTTCGTCCGTTTCACAGGAACGGAGAGAAAGTCAGCAGCACGTTGATTCGCGAATGCTTGCTGCGCGGCGATATCACCGAAGCGAATGCGCTGCTTGCCCGGCCTTACCGGCTGGAAGGGACGGTCGTACACGGAGACGGGCGGGGCCGTACCATCGGTTTCCCGACCGCGAATCTTGAGGTGAGCCAGCCTTATGTTATTCCGGCCAATGGCGTCTATGCCGTACAAGTTACTGTCGGGGGCCGCAAAGTAGGCGGTGTCATGAATGTCGGGGTGAAGCCCACCTTCGTCACTGGCCTGACGCAGCCTGCGCTGGAGGCGCATTTGTTCGATTTTCACGAAACGATCTACGGAGAGAACGTACAGGTGGAACTGCTCGCGTTTATTCGCGAAGAACGGAGATTCGCTTCCGTTCAAGAGCTGATTTCCCAGATTGGTCAAGATGCGGATCAAGCGCGTTCGATTCTTGCGGCTCGGAAAACGATACAAAACTCGTAATTTTATTTTACTTTTATAAACAAACTATGGTATACTATGAAACGTTGTCGATTCAACATGCTATCGCATGAGGGATTCAGGACATCGCATGAACCTTGGCATGGAGAATCGAGTACTCCATCGGTCTCTGGGCCACAGGGGATATACTTATTATTTTCGGAGGTGACTCAATCATGGCATTGACTCAAGAACGCAAACAGGAACTGATCCAAACGCACAAAACGCATGAAAGCGACACTGGATCTCCAGAAGTGCAAGTTGCAATTCTTACGGAAAACATTGTAAACCTGACTAGCCACTTGAAGACCCACAAGAAAGATCATCATTCTCGTCGCGGTCTGCTCAAAATGGTCGGCCAACGCCGTAAGCTTCTGACGTACTTGAAAAACAAAGACGTCAAACGTTATAGCGCTTTGATCGAAAAACTCGGTCTGCGCCGTTAATTCAGCCTTACAACTAAAGCAACCACGTTTGTCCTTTGTGCACGCCGGAACGCCTGGCGTACGGATGCACGGGCTGCGGGGTTGCTTTTTTAAAATATCGGGATAGCCCTTAGCTCGGCAATGTGTTCGGAAAGAACTGTCGTTGCCGGTCATCCACAAGCTGCACTTTTAAGTTACTATTTTCATAAAAAGCAGGAAATACTGACTAATATGCAGAATGGTTAAGGAAGACCGGCGTTTTGGCGATCCGGCGGCAAGACTGCCCGATTGGTCGCCAAGCAATGGCGGTAGTGCGGGGACCCGGTTCAGTCGAATAATCCTACATAACGTATTCCGGGTATGAAATTTCAAAAGCTTTGAACGAAAATTGAGGAGGTTGAATATGGAGAAACAAGTGCAGATGGATCTCGGCGGACGTCCGTTGATTCTGGAAACCGGACGTCTGGCGAAGCAGGCGAACGGCGCTGTCGTTGCGCGCTACGGCGAAACCGTCGTGCTTTGTACGGTAACGGCTTCCGCCGAGCCGAAAGATTTGGATTTTTTCCCTCTAACCGTGAACTACGAGGAACGTCTTTATTCGGTCGGTAAAATCCCCGGAGGCTTTATTAAAAGGGAAGGACGTCCCAGCGAAAAAGCGATTTTGTCCAGCCGGTTGACGGACCGTCCGATTCGTCCGTTGTTTCCGGAAGGCTTCCGAAATGACGTGCAGATCGTTGCGATCGTCATGAGTGTGGATCAGGAATGCGCGCCGGAAATTGCGGCCATGATCGGAACCTCCGCAGCGCTCAGCATTTCCGACGTGCCGTTTAACGGTCCGGTTGGCGGAGTCATTGTTGGACGGGTGGACGGGCAGTTCGTCATTAACCCGACCCTCGAGCAGTCGGAAAAAAGCGATATCCACCTTGTCGTGGCAGGCACGAAGGATGCTATCATGATGGTCGAGGCCGGTGCGGAAGAAGTGCCGGAGGAAGTGATGCTGGAAGCGATCATGTTCGGTCATGACGAAATCCGCAAAATCGTGGCCATTCAGGAACAATTCGTGCAGGAAGTCGGCAAGCCGAAAATGGAAGTCAAGCTTCACAGTGTGGACAGCGAAGTGAATCAAGCGGTTCGCGAATTCGCACAAGCCCGTTTGGTAGAAGCGGTCAAAATTCCGGAGAAGCATGCTAGACAAGATGCGATCGACGCGATTAACAACGAAGCGAAGGAGCATTTTGCAGCGGTCTACGCTGAATCACCGGAGAAAATGGCCGACGTCAAAGAAACGCTGTACGATATCGTCAAAGAAGAAGTGCGCCGCTTGATTACGCACGATAAAGTTCGTCCGGACGGACGCGGGCTTGATGAAATCAGACCGATCGAATGCGACATCAACCTGCTGCCGCGTACGCACGGTTCCGGTTTGTTTACCCGCGGCCAAACGCAGGCACTCAGCGTATGTACGCTCGGAGCGCTTGGCGACGTGCAAATTCTCGATGGTCTCGACCTGGAAGAATCGAAGCGGTTTATGCACCATTACAATTTCCCGCCGTTCAGCGTAGGCGAAGCCCGTCCGCTGCGTGCGCCGGGACGGCGCGAAATCGGACACGGGGCGCTCGGCGAACGTGCGCTGGAGCCGGTTATTCCTTCCGAAACCGATTTCCCATATACGATCCGCTTGGTTTCCGAGGTGCTGGAATCGAACGGCTCGACTTCGCAGGCGAGCATTTGCGCGAGCACGCTGGCAATGATGGATGCAGGCGTTCCGATCAAAGCTCCGGTAGCGGGCGTAGCTATGGGTCTGATCAAAGACGGGGAGCATTATTCGATCTTGACGGACATCCAGGGGATGGAAGACCACCTTGGCGATATGGACTTTAAAGTGGCAGGTACCGCCAAAGGGGTTACCGCGCTGCAGATGGATATCAAAATCGACGGCATCGACCGGGCCATTTTGACCGATGCGTTGGAGCAGGCGAAAAAAGGCCGCATGCACATCTTGAACAAAATGCTGGATCGCATTTCGCAGCCGAAATCGGACCTGTCGCCTTATGCGCCGAAAATCGTCACGATGCAGATCAACCCGGACAAAATCCGCGATGTCATCGGAGCAGGCGGCAAAATCATCAACAAGATCATCGAAGAAACCGGCGTAAAAATCGACATCGAGCAGGATGGCCGCGTCTTCATCGCTTCGTCCAACAGCGAGATGAACGAAAAAGCGCGTCAAATCATCGAAGGCATCGTCCGCGAAGTCATCGTTGGGGAAACGTATCTCGGTACCGTGAAGCGGATCGAAAAGTTCGGAGCCTTCGTCGAAATTTTACCGGGCAAAGAAGGCTTGGTGCACATTTCCCAGCTGTCGACCGAGCGGGTGGGCAAGGTGGAAGATGTTGTCAAGATCGGCGATACGATTACCGTGAAAGTAACGGAGATCGACAACCAAGGCCGCGTCAATTTGTCGCGTAAAGCGGTATTGACGGCACAAGTTCCAGCCCAAACCTAATTTAACGCTTGAATTTTTCAAGCGAGCATGCAGAAAGAGCCAGAGCAGTCTGTCTCTTTTTTGTTTGCCCGAAAATCCGGATTTCAGCCGCGACACTCTCTATATGCTGGTCTAAACCTGTCCTGCCGGGCATAAGATGGGGACAAACAGGTGTGGACAGGAGAATGGGCATGAAACGCAAACGATGGTTAGCTGCGTCATTATGCTTTGGAGCGCTGCTCCTCGGCTTGCAGTTCTCTCCGGCGGTCGACCGATTCGTACAGCATGCCAGAGAGAAGAACGGTCATGAACGTGCTGCAGACGATGCACGGACGCTGTCTTCTCTGCTGTCGCTTAGGGCATGGAGTGACGAAGGGGGAAAGCGGCGTGCCAGCGCGCTTGAGAGAATCAAGGCCGAGGCGGCGAAGCGCAATATCCCGCCGGTGAACGCCAAGATCGACCGCGTCTGGAAAGCGATACCGGGATACAACGGGCTGGAGGTCGATGTCGAGAAGTCGCTGGAGCTGGCGGAGCGGCAGTCGTTTCCGGAAACGCCTCAGCTCGTGTTCCGCGAAGTGCCGCCTCAAGTCGATCTGGATCAGCTCGGACCGAATCCGATCTACAAGGGCAACCCGGCGAAGCCGATGGCAGCGCTCATGATCAACGTGGCGTGGGGCGACGAGTATTTGCCGCGGATGCTGGACGTTCTCCGTAAGGAGCAGGTGCATGCGACCTTTTTTTTCGACGGGATGTGGCTGAAAAAGAATATTCCGACCGCCCGCAAAATTATGGAAGAAGGACACGAAGTATCCAATCATGCCTACTCTCACCGGGACATGAGCAAGCTCAGCCGAACGCAAGCCGCTGCCGAAATCAGCAAGACGGAGACGATGCTGAAGCAGGAATTAGGCGCACAGAACCGTTTGTTTGCCCCGCCCTCGGGCGATTATAATCAAATGACCGTCAACGTCGCGCATGAGATGAACCTGCGCACCATTTTGTGGACGATCGATACGGTAGATTGGAGAAAGCCGGAGCCGTCCTCTATCGTGCATAAAGTAGCTACACGGATCGAGCCCGGCTCGTTGATCCTGATGCATCCTACGTCTTCGAGCAGCGCCGCGCTGCAGGGGATGATCCGCACAATCCGCGCCAAAGGGCTGTCTTTGGGTACCGTTAGCGAGGTAATCTCGCCCGAGCGGGTTCCGAAGGTTGAGTCCGTCGGACAATAATGGTAATATCAGAATGTTATACCTATACAGGGGAATCAAGACTTCGCCGTACCGAGGAGGCTTAAAGCGTTTGGACAAATACACACTTACCAACGGACTGCGGCTCGTCATTGAGAAAATTCCGACGTGCCGCTCCGTTGCTTTCGGCATCTGGGTCAAAACCGGATCGCGCAGCGAAAATGAGACGAACAACGGCATTTCGCATTTTATCGAGCATATGCTCTTCAAGGGCACGGAAAAATACTCCGCCAAAGATATCGCTGAAATTTTCGACGGCATCGGAGGCAACGTGAACGCCTTCACTTCCAAGGAGTACACTTGCTATTATTGCAAGGTGCTGGACGAGCATCTGCCGCTCGCAGTGGAAGTGCTCTCCGATATGTTTTTCGGTTCGGTGTTCGATGAGACGGAATTGGAAAAAGAAAAAAATGTCATTTACGAAGAAATCGCGATGTATGAAGATACCCCGGATGATATGGTGCATGATCTGATTGCCCGGGCCGCTTTCGGCGGACATTCGCTCGGACGCACCATCATCGGCACGCAGAGCAATCTCGCGGCGATGACCTCCGATACGCTCAAGGAGTATATGAAGTCGAAGTACACGATTGCCAATACGGTCATCAGCATCGCCGGCAACATTAACGACGATGTCGTGGGCTTGATCGAGAAGCATTTCGGCAGCTTCGCGAATGCGGGCTCGCAGGCCCCGCTTGAGCCTTTGGCGTTCCGGAGCAATTCCGAGTATCATCAGAAGAAAACCGAGCAAAACCATATCTGTTTATCGCTGCCGGGGCTGGCTGCGAAGGACGACCGGCTGTATGCGATGATCCTGCTGAACAATGCGATCGGCGGCGGCATGAGCTCCCGGTTGTTTCAGGAAATCCGCGAGAAACGCGGACTGGCCTACTCGGTATATTCCTATCATTCCTCCTACCAGGACGGGGGGCTGTTTACCGTCTATACCGGTACGGCGCCTAAGCAGACCGAAGAAGTGCTTAAGGTGACGCTTGAACTGCTGGCCGACATCAAGGAGAAGGGACTGACCCCGACCGAGCTGAAGAAGGGCAAGGAACAGATGAAGGGCAGCTTGATTTTAAGCCTGGAGAGCACCAGCAGCCGGATGAACCGGATCGGGAAAAACGAGTTAATGCTGGGCAGACATTACAATCTGGATGAAATGATACAGCGTATCGAAAGCGTGGAGATGGAGCAAGTACAAGCGCTGACGGCGGAGATGCTGTCCGTGCCGTTTGCATTGGCTATGGTCGGGCAGACGAATGATGCCATCGCCGGATTTAGGAGGGATCAGCTTGTCTGAACGAATCGAAGTGTTCATTAAACGGCTGCCGGGGAACGAAGATATCGCGCTGCCGCAAAAAATGTCCGAGCTGGCCAGCGGCTTCGACCTGTACGCGGCCGTAAGCGAGCCGGTCGATCTAGGGCCGGGCGAACGGGCGCTCATTCCGACCGGGTTTTCGCTTGCCATGCCGGCAGGGCTGGAAGCCCAGATCCGTCCGCGAAGCGGGCTTGCTTTTAAACACGGGATCACATCCTTGAACACGCCGGGTACGATCGATGCCGATTATCGCGGCGAAGTCAAGGTACTGCTGATCAATCACGGCAAAGAAACGTTCACCATCAACCGTAACGAGCGCATCGCGCAAATGGTGTTCCAAACGGTGCCGCTTATTACGCTGACAGAAGTAAGCGAGCTGGACGAGACGGAACGCGGAGCGGGTGGCTTCGGGCATACGGGAACAAAATAAGGAAGACGGACGATCCAAGCGCTTTTCCGCAGGCCGGCAATTCGGCTTGACGGAAGAGCGCTTTTTTGTTGGCCGCCGGACGTTGCGTGCCGCCGTCGTTTGGGGCTTGATCTGCTGGAACCCCTCTCTGGGCTGTCGCATAAGATGATTTATCGAGAGCGACATGGAAAGAGGTGAGAATGAATGCTGACCGGGATTCAAGTAGCGTTGATCGGCGGCGATGCCAGGCAGCTCGAAGTGATTCATAAATGCTCCGAACTCGACGCATCCGTCTTCTTGTTCGGCTTTGATAATTTGCAGAACGGTTCAAGCGGGATCACCAAGGCAGAATTGACGCCCGAAGCGCTTGTGGCTTTGGATGCCGTCATTTTGCCTGCCGTTGGGACGGACGATCAAGGAAATGTGGACAGTCTGTTTTCATCCAAGGAATTGCGACTTACCCCTGAACATATAGCTGCTCTGCCGAAACATGCTATCGTTTTTACGGGCATGGCCAAACCTTACTTACGTGAATTATGCTCGAACGAAGGCATCGGGCTGATCGAATTGTTCGACCGTGACGATGTGGCGATTTACAACTCCATTCCGACAGCCGAAGGCGCGGTGATGATGGCGATTCAGAACACGGATATCACCATTCACGGCTCGGAATCCATGGTGCTTGGCTTCGGAAGAACCGGAGCGACGCTTGCCCGTACGCTGCAAGGCATGGGCGCGAAGGTCAGGGTAGGCGTCAACAAGCCTGAATATTACGCCCGCGCGATCGAGATGGGAATGAACCCCTTCTATACGCAAGAGCTGATTTCCCACGTATCCCAAGTGGATTTGCTGTTCAACACCATCCCGGCCATGGTGGTTACCGCTCAAGTGATCGCCAATATCCCGCATCGCGCCATTATTATCGATCTTGCTTCCAAGCCGGGCGGAACCGATTTCCGCTATGCCGAAAAACGGGGGGTGAAGGCGATGCTTGCGCCGGGGCTGCCCGGGATTGTCGCCCCGAAGACGGCCGGGCGCATCATTGCCGATACGCTTACCCGCATCATCATGGAGGACGCAAGACGAAGGAGGAACGGGGAATGAATTGGGATCAATTGACGGTGGGCTTCGCGTTGACCGGCTCTCACTGCACGTTTGAAGAAACGATGCCGCAAATCCGGCGCTTTGTCGATGCCGGGGCCAAAGTCGTGCCCATCGTATCCAATACGATCATGACCACGGACACGCGTTTCGGCACATCGGCAAATTGGCAAAAAGAGTTGAAAGAGATCACAGGAAATGATATTATTTCTTCAATTGTAGATGCAGAACCGCTCGGTCCTTCGAAACTCCTAGACATAATGGTGATTGCTCCTTGTACCGGGAATACGACCAGTAAGCTTGCTAACGCCATGACGGAAAGTCCCGTGCTGATGGCGGCCAAAGCGCAAATGCGCAACGGGAGACCGCTCGTGCTGGCGATTTCGACAAATGACGGATTGGGACTGAACGCCACGAATATCGGTAAGCTTCTGATTACCAAAAACATTTATTTCGTCCCGTTCGGACAGGATGCGCCGACGGTCAAGCCGAATTCGCTTGTGGCGCGCATGGATTTGATTATGGAAGCTTGCGAGGCGGCCCTTCAGGGCAAGCAGCTGCAGCCGATGCTGATTGAACGGTTTCATTACTGATCCTGCATTTTTTATCATTTATCTTTAGGGGAGAGGACAATACATGTCGAATCAAAAGTTGTTTAACGTCGCAGTAGTAGGCGCGACAGGTGCCGTAGGAGAACAGATCCTCCGTTTGCTGGCTGAACGGAATTTCCCCATCCAAGAGCTGAAGCTCTTGTCCTCGGCCCGGTCCGCAGGCAAGAAACTTCAGTTCAAAGGCCGTGAAGTGACGATTGAAGAAGCAACGCCGGACAGCTTCAAAGGCGTGGACATTGCCCTGTTCAGCGCAGGAGGCGACGTCAGCCGGGCACTGGTTCCGGAAGCGATCAAGCACGGAACCGTATGCATCGACAACACCAGCGCGTTCCGGATGGACCCGGAAACGCCGCTTGTCGTGCCTGAGGTAAACATCGACAAAGTCAGCGACCACAAAGGCGTGATTGCCAACCCGAACTGCTCTACGATTCAAATGGTACAAACGCTGAAGCCGCTTTACGACCGTTTCGGCATTTCCCGCATCATAGTTTCCACTTACCAAGCGGTATCCGGCGCAGGCGCCAGCGCGATTAACGAGATGCTTCGACAGTCTCGCGAAGTGCTGGAAGGAAACGCTGTCGAGCCGCAAATTTTGCCGGTAGGCTCTTTGCCGGTCAAGCATCAAATCGCATTCAACGCTATTCCGCAAATCGACAAATTTGTGGACAATGGCTTTACTTACGAAGAAATGAAAATGATCAACGAAACGAAAAAAATCATGGGCGACGAAACGCTGGAAGTCACCGCGACTTGCGTGCGGATTCCGGTCGTTTACGGCCATTCCGAATCGGTTTATGTCGAGCTGAAGCAAGATTTCGACATCGAAGAGGTGAAACGCCTGCTGGCTGACGCACCGGGGATCGTGGTACAGGATAACGCTGACGAACAGTTGTATCCGCTGGCTACGGAAGCGACAGGCAAGCTGGAAACGTTCGTCGGCCGTATCCGCCGCGATCTTAGCAACCCGAGAGCCCTCAATCTGTGGATCGTATCCGACAACCTGCTTAAGGGAGCGGCATGGAACGCCGTTCAAATTGCCGAATACATCGCGATCGAGCAGCAATAAATGGAACTAAACTGGCTTTCTGAGACACTCAGGAAGCCAGAATTTTGCTATTAACTATGGCACATGGACAAGGGGAGAGATCACATGAGGATCTTGGTGCAAAAATTCGGAGGCACATCTCTTTCCACAGCCGAGGCTAGAACACACGTTATTGAACACATCCAAGATGCTTTGAACCAAGAATACAAAACGGTTGTTGTTGTTTCGGCTATGGGTCGCAGAGGAGAGCCTTACGCAACGGACACGCTACTGGATTGGATTGGTCAAAATGGAAATACACTGCCTGCGCGCGAAAGGGATATGCTGCTATGCTGCGGCGAATTCATCTCGGCCGCTACGCTGTGCAGTCTACTGAATGCCGAGGGGATTCCTGCCGTTGCTTTAACCGGCGCGCAAGCGGGAATCTTAACGAATGACGAACACGGCAATGCTCAAATCGTGACGATTCGGCCGGGGCGGATGCTTGAACTGCTGGAGCAGGGGAACGTCGTCATCGTCGCCGGCTTTCAAGGCGAGACGGCGACAGGCGATTTCACGACGCTCGGCCGGGGCGGAAGCGACACGTCGGCTACCGCGCTTGGAGCGGCTTTAAATGCGGAGCTCGTCGAGATCTTCACAGATGTGAGCGGTATTTTGACGGCAGATCCGCGGATCGTGGAAGAAGCAAGACCGCTTTCGGTCGTCTCTTATATGGAAATCTGCAACATGGCGCATTTAGGCGCGAAGGTTATTCATCCCAGAGCGGTAGAAGTCGCTATGAATGCCGGAATTCCGGTAAGAGTGCGCTCCACGTTTTCCAAGGATAAAGGTACGCTTGTTACGCATGCCGATGCGCTTCGGAGTGAATCCGGGACCGTGCAGGACCGGTTTGTGACGGGCATCGCTCACGTGCCGAATATCTCGCAAATTCGGGTAGCGCCTCAGGAAGGCAGCTACGATCTTCAGCTTAATGTATTTAAAGCGATGGCGCGGCAGCGAATCAGCGTCGATTTTATTAACGTCAACCCGTCCGGCGTCGTGTACACGGTCTTTGATCATGAAGCGGAGCGGGCAGCCGAAACGCTTCAGGGAATGGGCTATACGCCGCACATCACGCCGAACTGCGCGAAAGTATCGATCATCGGGGCGGGAATGAACGGAGTACCCGGCATCATGGCCCACATTGTCGAAGCGCTTACGGAAGAAGACATCCAAATTCTGCAATCTGCCGATTCGAATACGACCATCTGGGTATTGGTGCAAGGCGACGACATGGTCAAAGCCGTCCGTGCGCTGCACCGCAAATTCGAGCTCCATAGATAACGCATAATGTTTTAGGAGGAGACAACACGTGGATTTTGGCACAATGATAACCGCCATGGTTACGCCGTTCGATGACAAGCTTAACATCGACTGGGCGCAATTTGAGAACGTGATGGACTACTTGATCGAGGAGCAGCAAAGCGACAGTCTCGTTATCTGCGGCACAACCGGCGAATCTCCTACACTAACGGAAGAAGAGAAGCTCGAAAGTTTTCAAAGGGCCGTAAAGCACGCGCGCGGCCGCTGCAAGATTATTGCAGGGACCGGCAGCTACGATACCGCTCACTCCATTCATTTGTCGCAAGCGGCCGAAAAGTTGGGTGTCGATGCGCTGCTACTGGTGGCGCCGTACTACAACCGGCCTTCGCAAGAAGGACTGTACCAGCATTACAAAGCCATTGCCGAGTCGGTTAACATACCGATCATCCTTTATAACGTGCCCGGGCGGACCGGTGTCAATATCGATCCGGAAACGACGATTCGTTTGTCGCACATTCCAAACATCGTTGCGACGAAGGATTGCACGGATACGGACCAGCTGACGCAGATCATTACCGGCGCCGCACCGGGCTTTCTTGTCTACAGCGGCGACGATAGCGCCACGCTTCCCGCTTTGGCGGTCGGAGCGCGGGGAATCGTTAGCGTTGCGAGCCATGTAATCGGCAAAGAAATGAGAACGATGATCGATTGCTACTTGCAGGGCGAAGTCAAAGAGGCGGCGAGGCTTCATGGTCGACTGCTTCCGGTGTTCCGCGGGCTGTTCTTATGCCCTCACCGCGTACCGAGCCCGGCTCCGGTCAAGCATGCGCTTAACCTGAAAGGACTGCGCGTGGGCGGGGTTCGCCTGCCGCTCGTGGACGTCACGGAACAAGAAAAACAATTTATCGCTTCGCTTTTTGCATAAGCTTTGCGAACCGGTGCCCTGCGGCATCGGTTTTTTTTGTTTTGGGAATAATACGAATTACGCAAGGTGGATGGCCGATTGACCGGCTCACTTGTAAAGAGTCATTTTTTTCATGTATAATGAATGTCAAGTGACTGGTGCGGTTAAAATTTGGTTTTGATTAATCATATGGAAATCGTCGTCAATTACATTGAGGAGGTTTAGTTACTTGTCCAAGAAAAATATAGACAAATTAACGATTTTCGCCCTGGGCGGCGTGGGTGAAATCGGGAAGAACATGTATGTCGTTCAATATGCGAACGATATTGTAGTCGTAGACTGCGGATTGAAATTTCCGGAGGAAGATATGCTCGGGATCGATATCGTCATTCCCGATATTTCTTACTTGACGGAAAATCGCGATAAAGTGCGCGGAATCGTCATTACACACGGCCACGAGGATCATATCGGCGGTTTGCCTTACGTTCTTAAGCACCTGAACGTTCCGGTGTACGGAACGAGGCTGACCATGGGTCTGATCGAGATGAAGCTGAAGGAAGCGAATCTGCTCGGGGAAACGAAACGGATCGTTATTACGGCCGAATCGGAATTGAAGCTCGGCTGCATGACCGCCACGTTCTTTAAGACGAACCATAGTATTCCCGACTCGGTAGGGGTATGCTTGGAGACGCCGGAAGGCAATGTGGTTCATACCGGTGACTTTAAGTTCGACCAGACGCCGGTCAACGAACAGTACGCGGATCTTCACCAGATGGCAGCGATCGGCCGCAAAGGCGTTATTGCACTGTTATCGGATAGTACGAACGCGGAGCGTCCGGGCTATACCGGTTCGGAGCGCAGCGTAGGCGCGGAAATCGAAGACGTATTCCGCAAAGCGAAGCAGCGCGTCGTTATCGCGACCTTCGCCTCCAACATTCACCGGATTCAGCAGGTCATTGACGCGTGCGAATCGACCCGCCGCAAGCTGACCGTGATCGGGCGGAGCATGGTGAATGTCGTGAGCATCGCCAGCGAACTGGGCTACTTGCGCGTTCCGGATGGCATGCTGATCGAACCGGAGGAAGTGAACAAGCTCGCGGCCGACCGCGTAGCCATTCTATCTACAGGGTCTCAGGGCGAGCCGATGTCGGCGCTGACGCGGATGGCCCGCTCCACGCATCGCAAGATGGACATTTTGCCCGGCGACACCGTCATCATCGCCGCTACGCCGATTCCCGGAAATGAGCGGTACGTAGGTCGTACGGTGGACGAATTGATGCGCATTGGCGCGCATGTCATCTATGGGCCTGGCTCGATCACAGGGGTACACGTATCCGGACACGGCAGCCAGGAAGAATTAAAGCTGATGCTGAATATTATGCGTCCTAAATATTTTATACCGATTCACGGAGAGTATCGGATGCTTCGCCAGCACGGGATGCTTGCCGAATCGGTCGGCATCGCGCGCGAAGATATTTTTATCGTGGATAACGGCGATACGGTGGAAATTCAGGACGGCGTTGCCCGCAAAGGTTCCAAGGTGCCGGCAGGCAACGTTCTCATCGACGGCCTCGGTGTCGGCGACGTCGGCAACATCGTGTTGCGCGACCGCAAGCTGTTGTCCCAAGACGGCATTCTGGTCGTCGTCGTAACGCTCAGCAAGCAGGACGGGACGATCCTGTCCGGTCCAGATATCATCTCTCGCGGCTTCGTATACGTACGAGAGTCGGAAGGACTGCTGGAAGAAGCAAACCGGATCGTGACGAGCACGCTCCATCGCTTAATGAACGAAAATGTCAATGAATGGGCTTCGCTCAAAACCCATGTCAAAGACGCACTCGGCCGATTTTTATATGAGCAAACCCGAAGAAGACCGATGATTTTGCCAATCATCATGGAAGTGTAAAACTTCCCACCAGTCATACGAACTCACTTGAGGATAGAGTTTATAAAAGCGGTTTTGTGTAAAGACCACGTAAACGGGGATTATTTCCCGCGCTTTACGCGGTCTTTTTTTCGTATACCCATATTCGGCGCCCCGCATAGTTTTGCCCGACTGCACCATACTAACAAGGACATTTCAGCTAACGGAGGGATGTTCTTCATGCAATCCAAAGATAAACAAGAGCAGCAGCCGGTGCAACCGCCCCAGGCGCCGACGACGGAAGAAGGACGCAAAAGCGCAACGGTCGATGCGATTCAGCAGCTGGGGCAGACAGCCGCGCCTGCCACCGAATCCAACATTTTTTGCATGACCATTATCGGGCAGGTCGAGGGTCATATCGTTCTGCCGCCGCAAAACAAGACGACCAAGTACGAGCATTTGATTCCGCAGCTTGTCGCCGCGGAGCAGAACGCGAAAATCGAAGGCGTGCTCATTATTTTGAATACGGTGGGCGGAGACGTGGAAGCCGGGCTGGCAATCGCCGAGATGATCTCTACGTTGTCCAAACCGACGGTAACGCTTGTACTCGGCGGCGGGCACAGCATCGGAGTTCCGATTGCGGTCTCGGCTAACTATTCAATCATAGCCGAAACGGCGACGATGACGATTCATCCGATCCGTCTGAACGGTCTGGTGATCGGCGTCCCCCAGACCTTCGAATATTTGGACAAAATGCAGGAGCGGGTTATCCGGTTCGTCACCCGGCATTCCCGGGTCGACGAGGAGAAATTCAAAGAACTGATGTTCAAAACGGGCGAGCTCACGCGTGACATCGGCACGACGGTCATCGGTGCGGATGCCGTCCGATACGGACTCATCGACTCGCTGGGCGGCATAGGGGAAGCCATTCGCAAACTCAACGCCTTGATCGATGAGCGGCGAGCCGGCAATGGAGGAGGCATGATCCAATGATTCATTATTCGATCCTGCCGCTGGAAACCGTCTACGAAGGAATCGAAGCGATGAAATCGTCCACTGTCGATATTGTGATGAACGGGGTCAGGATGCAGGTTGAGCCGGTCAACGCGCAGCAAGCAAAGATCGTCCGGCTGATCAGCTGCAACCCGCAAGATTTTTTGAACCCCCAATACGCTCCCGGGCGAATGATCGAATTTCAACCGATGGTCCGGGAATCCGGCGAATAAAGGGAGTTACGCAGAGGTTGGAGCGCTTCCTTGCCGCTTAATGGCCGGAGGGGAATATATTTTCGCATTCTTCGTTTAGCTTCACCCCAGTTTATGGTATAATGAAGGCTCGGGGGTGAGCGGCCTTGGCCAGGAAAAGGAAAAAGGGCAAGGGAATCAAATCAAATCTCAAATTTGAACTGTACGGCATCGTTATTTTGATTTTTTCGATCATCGCTTTATCCCGTGAAGGTTCGGTAGCCCGTTCGTTGACCTATCTGTTTCGATTTGTGATCGGAACTTGGGATTTTCTCATTCCGCTCGTGTTTATATACGCCGGATTGTACGCGATGATGAAAAGGGAATGGCCGGTGTGGCGGACACACCGCAAGCTCGGGGTGCTTCTGATCATCCTGTCGCTGCTGCTGATGAGCCATATCAGCCTGTTCTCGCAGCTTTACCCGAAAGGGAATTTCACTGAGGGCCAAGTGCTGTCCCAAACTTGGGCGAGCATGGTAGACGGACTGGATCCGACGGAAAAGGGAATGGCGATTCTGACCGACGGCGTCGGCGGGGGAATGATCGGGGCAGTGCTCTACGCGGTGCTGCACTTTTTGTTCAGCAACCTGGGCGCCCGTCTGATTCAATACACGCTGTTCGTCGTAGGATTCATTCTCATTACGGGATTGTCGGTCGGCGATATCATGAACAAAATCAGCGGGCGCAAGCCGTTTGCCGAGACCCTGCTCGGCCAATACATAAAGCGCAAGCTGCTGGAGAGAAGCCGGGCGAAGACGGCGGCCGCGAGCGCGCAGCGCAAGAAGAAGCCGGCAGCCGCAGCGGTCTATGTGCCGCCGCCGGAGGACGAGTTCGACGAAGAGACATTGAAGCCGGAGCGCAAGGAACGGAAGCCGGGAAAAATGCGCAGCCTGTTCTTCGAGCTGCTTAAACCGTCTGAAACGCAGGAAAAGAACAAGGCGGAGGGCAAGCCGAAAAAGGGACGCGTTCAACCGGAAGAGGAAGAAGAAGCGGTCACGGTCTATTCGGCGGCCCAGGATTCGCACGACAGCGATTCCGGCTTGCCGGAACAGCATATCCCTTACGAAGAAGAACACGAACCGGCAATCCCGGTGATCCGCGATTTTCAAGAGCAGGTTCATCAGGAAGCGGCGCGTGCATCCGACAGTCCCGCTTCCGCTGAGAATGCCGCAGACCGCAAACCTGATCCGGTGTCTAAGGAGCAGGAAAGTGCGGAAGGGGCGGACGATTTTGACATCAAAAACAAACCGCTCGCTATCCCGTACGAGCTGCCTTCCTTGCAGCTGTTGGCCAAGCCCCCTTCGGGCAAAGGAAGCGACTCGCTGGATTACAAGGCGGTTGCCCGCAAGCTGGAAGCGACACTCGAAAGCTTCGGCGTACGCGCCAAGGTGCTGGAGGTCGTCCGCGGCCCTGCGGTTACCCGTTACGAAATTCAGCCGGACGTCGGCGTAAAGGTAAGCCGCATCGTCAGCTTGACGGATGACATCGCCCTCGCTCTGGCTGCGAAGGATATTCGTATGGAAGCGCCGATTCCGGGCAAGTCCGCCATCGGGATCGAGGTGCCGAATACCGAGGTATCCGTGGTCACGATGCGCGAAGTTATGGAAAGCCCGGCCTTTCAGGACGCGGCGTCCAAATTGTCGATTACGCTGGGACGCGATATTTCCGGGCAGCCGATCGTCGGCAATCTCGCACGAATGCCGCACATGCTCGTCGCAGGGGCGACCGGCTCGGGGAAATCCGTTTGTATTAACGGGATCATCACAAGCGTTCTTTATAAAGCAAAGCCCGACGAAGTCAAATTTCTGATGATCGACCCGAAGATGGTCGAGCTGAACGTGTACAACGGCATTCCGCACCTGCTGGCACCGGTTGTAACCGATCCGAAGCGGGCCTCGCTTGCGCTCAAAAAAGTCGTCGTCGAGATGGAAAAGCGGTACGAGCTTTTCTCCAAAAGCGGTACGCGCAATATCGAAGGCTACAATTCGATGCTGGTGGAAACGCAAACTGGCGCTCCGCTGCCTTATATCGTCGTTATCGTGGACGAGTTGGCGGACCTGATGATGGTTGCGGCCAACGACGTGGAGGATGCGATCTGCCGCCTCGCTCAGATGGCGCGCGCCGCAGGCATTCACCTCATCATCGCTACGCAGCGGCCGTCGGTTGACGTCATTACCGGCGTCATCAAAGCGAACATTCCTTCACGGATCGCCTTCGGCGTGTCCTCGCAGGTAGACTCGCGGACAATCCTTGATTCTGCGGGCGCGGAGAAGCTGCTTGGCCGCGGGGATATGCTGTACTTGCCGATGGGCGCTTCGAAGCCTGTCCGGGTTCAGGGAGCCTTCCTCTCCGATCAGGAGGTGGAAGCGGTCGTTGGCTTCGTCCGGACGCAGGGGCAGGCGGAATACGTGGAAGACATGGTTCCGCATGTCGAAGATAAGCAAGAAGAGACGGAAACGTTTGAGGACGAATTGTACGATCAGGCGGTCCAAATTATTCTGGAAGCGAAGCAAGCGTCCGTATCCCTGCTTCAGCGCCGCATGCGTGTCGGTTATACGCGTGCCGCCCGGTTGATCGATACGATGGAAGCGCGCGGCATCGTAGGCCCGTACGAGGGCAGCAAGCCGCGTGAAGTCTTGATGTCGCTTGAACAGTATCAAATGAACCGAATGAGCTCCTGAGCGACTCTTGGATGATGCGTTATCCTGGCCCAGCGATTCCCAGTTTAGGCTGAATAGAAGCTGACTCCCTTTCTCATAATAACCTTAAAAAGGTTGCCGCAACGAAGGCGGGAAAGGTGAGGTTGCCAGAATGAATAAACGATTGATCTTCATTACGCTTGGCCTGGTATTTATTCTGTTCGCCGGACTTCAGTTCAAGCAGCATCTGAAGGTGCAGCAGACATTCAGCAAGAACGAAATCCGCTACGGCGCGTCCGGCACGGCCGACGTCTACGAGCTCCAAGGTCGTTTGAAGCATCTCGGATTTTATTACGGCAAGGTGGACGGCGATTTCGGCTATCAGACCTTAAAGTCGCTCAAGTGGTTCCAGTCCGAATTCGGGTTGAAGGTCGACGGCATCGCCGGGGACAAAACGAAGCTGAAGCTGTGGGAAGCAACAAAAGGATGGAAGGCGAAAGCCGAAGAGCTGCCTCCTTGGGTAGCAGGTGCCGGACGAGGGCAAGCCGCCGAAGGCGGACCCGTGCCCGAAAGCGCTGCGCCGCCGGCGAACGCAGGCATACCGCGTTCCAACCGTCTCGGTCTTTCCGAAGAGGATCTGAACTTGATGGCCAATGCGGTACACGGCGAGGCGCGCGGGGAGCCGTATATCGGCCAAGTCGCCGTTGCCGCCGTTATTCTCAATCGCGTGAATTCGCCAAGCTTTCCGAATACGGTCTCGGGCGTCATTTTCCAGCCTGGAGCGTTTACAGCCGTAACGGACGGACAAATATGGCTGACACCGAACGAAACGTCTCGCAAGGCGGTTCAAGACGCGCTGAACGGGTCGGATCCATCCGGCGGATGCATTTATTATTTCAATCCGATAACGGCCACATCCAAGTGGATTTGGACCCGTCCGCAAGTCAAGCAAATTGGCAAACATATTTTCTGCAAATAGCGCATGTAGTAGAAGTAACCATCTTCACGGTTGCTTCTTCTGTTTATAGAGGAATATAATGGAATATACCCGGGAAGGCGGAAGTGAAGCCATGATGATGAGAGGAGTTGTTTCGTCTTTGAAGCAAATACGATTCGAACGGGGAATGGTGCAGGGCGTGCGTGTGCATGTGCTGCCGACGGAGCAGTTCAAAACTTTTGCATTATCCGTCTATGTGGGCAGTCCGCTTCAGGAGGATACGGTTACGCCAAACGCGCTTATTCCTTTTGTGCTGCGGCGCGGCAGCAAGGCCTACCCGGAAACAAAGCAGTTCCGCGAGAAGCTGGACGATTTGTATGGGGCCGGATTCGGGTTTGACGTGTACAAGCGCGGAGATTACCAGATGCTTCAATTCCGTATGGATGTGATTCAGGACGATTTCGTTTCCAGTCCGCAGCCGCTCCTTGATCAAGCCATTCAATTTTTGGGCGAAGCGATTACGCAGCCGGCCATGGAAGGCGGAACTTTGGTCCGCAAATATATCGATTCCGAGAAAACGACTCTGCAGAAGCGGTTGGAATCCATCGTTAACGACAAAATCCGCTACGCTGCGGAACGGTGCATCGCCGAAATGTGCAGCAAGGAGCCTTATCGGCTCCATCCGCTCGGCGCGATCGACCGAATCCCTTCGATCGAGGCGGAAGGTTTGACCGAACGGTATGAAGCCCTGCTGCGGCAGTCGCCGATTGATATTTATGTTGTAGGCAATACGAATCTGGAGCAGGTGCTTCCCTTAATCGAGCGCTATTTTGCCGCCAGGGGCGAGCGATCTTCGGATTACTCGCTCAGAGCCGAACACCGCAGTGTCGGTCAAGTAAAGGAAGTCGTCGAGCGCCTCGATGTCAATCAAGGGAAGTTGAATATGGGACTTCGCGTCCGAACCTCGTATGCGGACGATTCGTACCCTTCGGCGCTGCTCTATAACGGTATCTTGGGAGGATATCCGCATTCCAAGCTGTTCACCAACGTCCGCGAAAAGGCGAGCTTGGCTTATTACGCCTCCTCCCGCTTGGACGGACACAAAGGCATTCTTACGATCCAATCGGGCATCGAAATCGCAAATTATGAGAAAGCCGTCTCGATTATTAAGGAGCAGCTGAAAGCGATGGAAGAGGGGCAAATCAGCGACACGGAGCTGCAGCAGACGAAAGCGATGATTACGGGACATTTGCGGGAGCTGCAGGACTCGGCTTTCGAGCTGATCGCTTTCGATTTCAACAACCGTCTGTCCGGTGCCGACCGTACGGTTCCGGCTCTGATCGAAGCGGTGGAGCAAACGGATAAAGAGCAGATCCGCCGGATGGCCCGCCAGGTGCAGCTGGATACGATATATTTTTTACGTGACAACAAAGGGGGGCAATAAATGCGCACGATCCCTTATCCGCATGTGAAGGAAACGCTGTACGCCGAAGAGCTTCCGAACGGGCTAAGCGTCTTTGTTTTACCGAAGGAAGGCTTCCAGAAAACGTATGCCACCTTCACGACAAAATACGGTTCGATCGATAACGATTTTCAGGTCGAAGGCGAAGCGCGGCGCAAAGTGCCCGACGGCATCGCGCACTTTTTGGAGCACAAGATGTTCGAAGAGCCGACAGGAGACATCTTTTCCGTATTCGCTGCCCAAGGGGCTTCCGCGAACGCGTTCACAAGCTTCGACCGCACGGCTTATTTATTTTCCGCGACCGGGCACATCGAGGACAACTTGTCGACGCTGCTTAACTTTGTGCAAAATCCGTATTTTACGGACGCAAACGTTGAGAAGGAAAAAGGCATCATCGGCCAGGAGATCAACATGTACCGGGATAATCCGGACTGGCGGGCGTATTTCGGACTGATCGAAACGATGTACCATAAGCATCCGGTACATATCGATATCGCCGGAACGATCGAATCCATCGGTCAAATTACGAAAGAAATGCTTTACGAGTGTTACCATACGTTTTATCATCCGAGCAATATGAGCTTGTTTGTCGTAGGCGGGGTCAACCCGCAGGAAATTATGGAACTCGTTAAACGGAACCAAGCGGGGAAAACGTTCAAGCCGCAGGGAACGATCAATCGTTATTTTGAAGACGAGCCACAACATGTGAAGGCCACGCGGAAAGTAACCGTGCTGCCGGTCTCGCTGTCCAAGTGCTTGTTCGGCTGCAAGGAGACGGGCCAGCCTTTGCGGGGGCGGGAGCTGCTGAAGCGGGAACTGACCATGAAGGTGCTCCTTGACTTGCTGGTAAGCCCCAGCTCGGCGATTTATCAAAAGCTGTACGATGAGCAGCTGATTTCCGACAGCTTCGGCTCCGAGTACAATATTGCCGAAAACTATGCATTCACCGTGATCGGCGGAGATACGAAAGACCCCGAACGCTTGATCGGCCGTGTGCAGGAAGAAATCGACCGGGTCAAAACGGACGGCATCGCCTCCGCCGATTTCGAGCGCAGCAAGAAGAAAAAAATCGGCGCTTTCCTGCGCCAACTCAATTCGCCTGAAGCGATCGCCAATGAATTTACGAAGTACCGGTTTAAGGGCATCGATTTGTTCGATATCCTGCCGGTGTATGAAGAGCTGACCTTGGAAGATGTCAACGAGCGGCTGCTCGCGCATTTCGATTGGAGCCGTCTGGCGGCTTCCATTGTGACAAGTGAAGCGAATGGAACCTAGTCATTGCAAGCCGTTTCCGGAGCAAACGGTGCTTGTCACGGGGGCGAGCCGCGGGATTGGCGCCGCGATCGCCTGCCGTTTTGCTTCGGTGGGCATGAATGTAGTTATTCATTACCTGAATTCGCACGAAGGGGCGAATGAAACGGCTCGCAGCTGCATGAAGCTGGGGAGTCGCGTGTTAACGGTAACGGCAGACCTGCGTTCGAGGGAGCAGATCGAACGGATGCAGGAGAAGCTGGCGCAGCACGGTCTCGTTCCGGATATTTTGGTCAACAATGCGGGCATTTCCCACTATGGCCTGTTCTCCGATCTGGAGGAGGCCCAATGGGATGAAATCATGGACATTAACTTGAAGGGCGCGTTTCTGATGACTCGTCAATTTATGCCGGCGATGATCCGTCAAAAGTACGGCAGAATCATCAACGTATCCTCGATTTGGGGCATCTCCGGCGCTTCCTGCGAGGTCGCCTATTCGACCGCCAAGGGCGGCATCAATGCTTTTACGAAGGCGTTGGCGAAGGAGCTTGCGCCATCCGGGGTCACCGTGAACGCCGTCGCTCCCGGCGCGGTCGATACGTTGATGATGGCGGGCTTTGACGAGCGGGAGAAAGAGATGATCGAGAACGATATTCCTGTCGGCCGCTTCGGCAAGCCCGATGAGATCGCGTCGCTCGTTTATTTCCTTGCGCTTCCCGAATCCGGCTACATCACAGGGCAAATCATCAGTCCCAACGGGGGCTGGCTGACCTGACGGCCCGTATAAATCCTTGTCGAAATGCAAACATTAACGTTGTAACGACATTCATTTCGATAAGGAGGATGCATGCATGGCGACGATGCTTAAGGTGTTCGATCGTTGGAAAGAATTTTTGGGAGAGCGTGTGGAGCAAGCGGAACGGGCAGGGATGACGGAAGAGACCATCTCGCAGCTGGCTTTTCAAATCGGTGAATTTTTGTCTGACAAAATCGATCCGGAAAATAAAGAAGAACGCGTACTGAAAGACCTGTGGGACGTATGCGACGAAGAAGAGCGCAAGGTCCTGGCACGGGCAATGGTCAAATTGGCTAAAGCACATCATTAATTATCCGGCATTTTACATGAGCCTCCTGTCCAGGGAGGCTTTTCTCTTGTTTCCTGCTGCTGCGCTTTCCGCATTGGCTTCGTGGCCGGTTTTCTTATATACTGGTATAGACGAATGGGAGAAAGAGGTTGAACCGCAAGTGAAGAAGCTGAAACGTTTGTTTGTAGGAATAGGCATTCTAGGTTTGCTTAGCGGCTGCGGCAAAAACATCCCGGCGATCGATCCTGCCTTGCTTCAAGCAAAATCGTCGATTCTCGTTGTAACGGGGCAGGAAATGCCGGACAATGTGAAAACCGCCCTGCAAACGGCACTCATCAATTGGCGTGATAAAAAGCAGACGGCCTTCGAATGGATGGATAATACGACCCCGCTGACCGAAGAGCAGCTATCCAAAATTAAAACCAGATCTTATGACTATATCCTTGTTGCCGGACATAATTTAGTACAGAATACGCTTCCGGCCGCCGCGAGCATCCCGGAACGTAAGTGGGTAATGCTGGACGACCAGCTGGCGAGGCAATCCCCTGTGGTTAACGGCAGCAACATCATGGTAAAGCTGGTCCCGGAGGACCGGTTCCGGAAGGAATGGAGCGAATGGGTAGGGCTGCAGCTTGACAATGACCGGGCGATCGAATGGGTGACGACATCGGCTTACCCGATTCCGTCCGAATGGGCGCCTTCCGAAGAAGCGGAATATATCAATCTGGCCGACTCCGAAGGCTGGTATACGCAGTTTCAATTCCAGGTGCACAGTCATGGGCCCGCGTGGATCGCAGTATTCGCTCCGCTGGAAGCGGCGCAATTACAGAGATTGAAGACTATGCAGGTTCCAGTGATTAATATGGCCTCCACCGGCATCGAGCTACAGTGGGGAGGCATTCTTGCATCCATCGAAGACATGTTGGCCAAAAAATCATGGACGCCGGGGATTCAGCCGTATTCGGACGCCGAAGCGAAAATCAATAAAAATTTGTGACTTTATGCCCTGAAACGGGGAGGATTTTATCGAATATTGTAGAATTCTTTTATAACCAATCACAAACCTAGGATCGGAGAACGACGGATGATAATCGAATCAAACGAAATCAAGCAGTGGTACATGGAATACCGCATCCACAAAAACCGTCCGGGGCTTCTCGGGGACATCGCCTCCCTGATGGGGATGCTCGATATCAATATCGTCACCATCAACGGGGTGGATAACCGTACCCGCGGCATGCTTTTGCAGACGAACGATGAAGAAAAAGTTGAATTAATGGGTAAAATGTTGAAAAAAGTGGATAATATAACTATAACGGCATTGCGTCCGCCCAAGCTGGTCGATATTCTTGCCGTCCGTCACGGCCGCTATATCGAACGGGACTCCGACGACCGGAAAACGTTCCGCTTCACCAGGGACGAACTGGGACTTTTGGTCGATTTTCTAGGCGAGCTGTTCAAACGTGACGGCAACCATGTCGTCGGGCTGCGCGGGATGCCGCGCGTCGGCAAGACCGAGTCGATTATCGCCGGAAGCGTCTGCTCCAACAAGCGGTGGACGTTCGTCTCCTCGACTTTGCTCCGCCAGACCGTGCGCAGCCAGCTTTCCGAGGATGAAATGAATCCGAACAACGTATTTATTATCGACGGGATCGTCTCGACGCTCCGTTCCAACGAGAAGCATCATATGCTGCTGCAGGAAATTATGGCAATGCCTTCCACCAAGGTGATCGAGCATCCGGATATTTTCATCCGGGAATCGCAATATACCTACGATCATTTTGACTGCATCGTCGAGCTTAGAAATACACCGGACGAAGAAATTACATACGAGACGTTCACGGCCGGATTTGACGAATATTAATGCCCTGTTCAGGTTCTGAGCGTCGGAAAGGGGTGACCACGTGTCCGATCTGGGTCAATTGCTAAGAAAAGCCAGAATCGAAAAGAAAATATCTCTCGATGACCTGCAGGAAACAACCAAGATTCGCAAACGGTATCTGGAAGCGATTGAGGACGGCAACTATAAAGTGCTGCCCGGGAATTTTTACGTCCGGGCTTTTATAAAGAGCTATGCCGAAGCGGTCGGGCTGGACCCGAATGAAGTGTTGAACATGTATCAGAATGTCATCCCGCAACCGGAGCCGGAGCAAATCGAACCGATCCGCACCAAGCGGACCACCCGCAATACGGAATGGCTCGGGAAGTGGGCGTCCAATGTGATGGTCATTTCTTTCGTCGTGCTTATTCTTGGGGTCATCTACTACTACATGAGCCAAAGCTATACCGGCAACACAAATGATGCGACCAAAGATTTGCCGAAGAAAATTACCGAAAAGATCGAGCCCGCCGCCCAGCCGCCCGATCCCGGAAATACCGGAGCAAACGGAGCGAATGGCGCGAACGGAACGAATGGAGCGCTTGCGGATAACAAGCCGGTGCAGGTGCCTACGCCGCCCCCGACTCCGACAACGGAGGTTAAGCTGGTCAAAAGCGAGCGGGGCACCGATTATTACGTGGTTACCGGTACGGATAAGCTGAAAATCGAAATGAAAGTCACCGGGGATTCCTGCTGGATGGAGGTCGATTCGCCGCCTGGCCCGAATAAAACGGTGATCGACTCCATGACGTTCAAAAACGGGGAAACGAAAACGTGGGAGTTGACCGATACGGCTTTCTTGATTTTCGGAAAAGCCAATGCGGTCGAGTTGAGCGTCAACGGCTCGCCGGTTGTCGTAGGCGATCAGCCGAACGTGAAAAAAATTCAAGTGGATATTCAAAAGTCATAGCATAAACCGCCGGCTAAAACGGAAATACTGGACATCGTATGCATCTGTTCATTTTTGCCTGAGGGATGTGCCGACATGATTGCCAGTAGGATGATTTGCCGGGCTTGGCGTCCTGGTCAGCATGCTCGGCTCGTATTTGACGCCGGATGCTTGGGGCTACGGCATTTTCGGTTTCGGTTTGGCCCACATCCTGCTGGGTCTTCTTGACATGTTTCGCCGATCGGCCGACAGCAACAACGCTTAAGTTTCCGGTGCATTCGAACAATACGGCTTCAAGACACGCGAAAGCTTTGTGCTGAGGGTGTCTTTTTTGTTACAATAGAGGGCGTGGAATTTAGATACGAAAGGGGAGCTGATTTGTGAGCAGTGAAAACTCGTTTGATATCGTATCGAAGCTGGATCTTCAGGAGATGAACAACGCCATAAACCAGGCGGAAAAGGAGATCGCGACACGTTTTGATTTCAAAGGAAGCAAGAGCAGCATCTCGTTGGAGAAAGAAGAACTGGTGGTCATCTCCGACGACGATTTCAAGCTTCAAAACGTATTGGACATTTTGCAGTCCAAGATGGCGAAGCGCGGCATATCGCTTAAAAATTTGGAGTTTGGCAAAGTCGAGCCCGCTGCGGGCAGTACGGTGCGTCAACGCATTAAAGTTAAGCAGGGGATCGATCAAGACAATGCCAAAAAAATCAACGTGCTGATCCGCGATTCCAAGCTGAAGGTGAAGAGCCAGATTCAAGGGGACCAAATTCGGGTAACCGGGAAAAGCAAAGACGACCTGCAGCAAGTTATGGCGCTGCTCCGGAAGGCGGATCTTTCGCTC
Organism: Paenibacillus sp. A3; assembly: GCF_001399685.1. GTDB lineage: Bacteria > Bacillota > Bacilli > Paenibacillales > NBRC-103111 > Paenibacillus_G. The sequence goes on along the minus strand of NZ_JTHN01000136.1, from coordinate 42,834 downwards.
GATCTTCAGTTTATCAATTTCAGGTAAGGCCAAAGAATGGTTCGGCTGCCTTACGGAAACGGGTCCGTAAGGTATTTTTGCTGCTTTTGACACCTTTTCACACGGTATATTATACTTAAACCAAACCGTTTAGTAGTAAAAGGTACTAACCATGGTGGAGGATTTTAGACATGACAGAGAAAGTGAAAGTGGTTACCTTAGGATGTGAGAAGAACCTGGTCGATTCGGAGATCATGTCCGGGCTCGTGCATGAGCGCGGGTTTTCCTTGGTGAACGATAAAGAAGAAGCGACCATCATTATTGTAAATACATGCGGATTTATCGATGCGGCCAAAGAGGAATCGGTCAATACGATTCTCGATTTGGCGGAACTGAAGCAGACGGCTAATCTCAAGGCGCTGATCGTATCGGGCTGCCTGACCCAGCGCTATAAAGAAGAATTGATGAAGGAGATGCCGGAGATCGACGGAATCGTCGGCACCGGGGATTTCCATAATATCAATGAGATTATCGACCAAGCGTTGGTCGGCCGCAAGCCTGTGATGGTCGGCAATCCGGTGTTCAACTACGAGCAGAAGCTGCCGAGAAGAATGGCGACTCCGCGCTATACGGCTTATGTGAAAATTGCGGAGGGCTGCGATAACGCCTGTACGTTCTGCAGCATTCCGATCATGAGGGGCAAGTTCCGCAGCCGCTCCGTCGAATCGATTCTGGACGAAGTGGCCCAGTTGGCTTCGCAGGGCGTCCGGGAGATCAGCCTGATCGCGCAAGATTCGACTAATTACGGGACGGATCTGTACGATACGTTCATGCTGCCGGAGCTGATGAACCGGGTAAGCGCCGTGCCGGGCATCGAATGGGTGCGGCTTCATTATGCGTATCCCGGCTTCTTTACGGACGAGCTGATCGACGTCATCGCGAACAACCCTAAAGTGTGCAAATACGTCGATATGCCTTTGCAGCATAGCGAAGACAGCATCTTGAAGCGGATGCGGCGTCCGGGACGTCAGCGGGACGCACGGGAACTGATCCGCAAAATTCGCGACCGCATTCCGGGCGTATCGCTTCGAACGTCGCTTATTGTCGGTTTTCCGGGGGAAACGGAAGAAGATTTCGAGAATCTGAAATCGTTTATCCGCGAAGTGAAATTCGACCGTTTAGGCGTGTTCACTTATTCCAAGGAGGAAGATACGCCGGCTTCCCGTCTGCCGGACCAAGTGCCGGACGATGTCAAAGAATACCGTTCGAACGTGCTCATGGAGCTGCAGCGCGAGATTGCTAACGAGCGCAACGGCGAGCGGATCGGTCAAGTGATCGACGTGTTGATCGAAAAATACGACGGGCGCAACGACGTCTACGTCGGCCGTTCGCAGTACGACGCTCCCGAGATCGACGGGGAAGTGTTTGTCGGCGGCGGGGAGCTCAAAATTGGCGAAATTGCCAAGGTTCGCATCACCCACTCCTTCGAGTTTGATTTGTCCGGGGAGGTCGTGGCATGAATCTGGCCAACCGGATCACTCTGGCGAGAATATTTCTGGTTCCGATCATCATGTTATTTCTGCTCGTCAACGTTAAGTTTCCGCACATTCGCATCGAGCAGTTCAGCATTACGTACAACCAGATTATCGCGGCGCTGATCTTTATCGTGGCCGCCAGCACCGACAGTTTGGACGGATATATCGCCAGAAAACGGAAGCTTGTCACCAATCTGGGCAAGCTTCTGGATCCGCTGGCCGACAAGCTTTTGGTGTCTGCCGTATTGATCTCGCTCGTTGAAATGGACAAGGTTGACGCTTGGATCGTCATTGTGATCATCAGCCGCGAGTTCGCCGTCACCGGCTTGCGGCAAATCGCTTTGCTCGAAGGGTCCGTCATAGCGGCCAGCAAATGGGGGAAATGGAAGACGGCGGCGCAGATTACAGCCATTATCGCACTGCTCATCAACAATTTTCCGTTTGCGTTCATCAACTTCCGCTTCGACATCGTGGCCAGTTGGATTGCCGCTATCATCACGATTTATTCGGGCTTCGACTATTTTATCAAAAACAAGCATGTCATTAATTTTAGCGATCAAAAACAGTAGGGAAAGCCTATTGTTTTTGTGCTGTTTGGAGGCGTACCGTGAGAGCTGAGATTATAGCCGTCGGCACCGAACTGCTGATGGGACAAATCGTAAATACGAATGCGCAGTACTTAGCCAAAGGCCTTGCGGATATCGGTGTGGGCGTTTATTTCCAGACGGTCGTCGGCGACAACGTCTCGCGGATCAAAGAGTCGCTGCATATCGCCAAGGGCCGTGCGGATCTCATTATTTGCACGGGCGGACTCGGACCGACGCAGGACGATTTGACCAAGGATGTGCTGGGCGAGGTGCTCGGGCAAAAGCTTGTCATTCATGAGCCTTCGATGAATAAAATGACCGAGATGTTCCAGCGGCGGGGCATCCCGATGGTGGAAAGCAATGCGCGGCAGGCGCTGATGCTGGAGCAAAGCGATCCGTTGTCGAACGACACGGGGCTTGCGGTAGGCGTAGCGGTGACGCACGAGGGGACGCACTACATTTTGCTTCCTGGCCCGCCCAAAGAAATGAAGCCGATGTTCGACCGGTATGCCAAGCCTTGGATTGAATCCAAGATGGACCACGTGCAGCCGCTTTACTCGGTCATGCTAAAGTTCGCGGGGATCGGAGAGTCGGCGCTGGAGCATGCCTTGATCGATTTAATCGAGGCCCAGACGGACCCGACCATTGCCCCTTATGCCAAGGAGGGCGAGGTGGCAATCCGGCTTACGACGCGCGCCTCTTCGCCTGACGAGGCGATGACCAGACTCCGCCCGCTGGAAGCGGAAATCCGGGGCCGGCTGGACGAGCATATTTACGCGTCCGAGGACCTCACTCTGGAGCAGCAGGTGCTGCGTATGCTTGCGGAGAGCGGGCAAAAGCTTGCCGTAGCCGAGAGCTGCACGGGAGGTCTGCTCAGCGATCTGCTGACTGCCGTTCCGGGGAGCTCGCAATCGTTTCTGGGCGGCGTCATTTGCTACTCCTCGGCGTTAAAGCATAAGCTGCTCGGCGTGCCGATGGAGCTGTTGGAAGGACCGGACGCGCCGGGTGCCGTCAGCGAGGAGACCGCGGCGGAGCTTGCGCGCAATACGCTTCGTCTGCTGGAAGCGGACATTGCCGTATCGATTACCGGCGTCGCAGGGCCTGGCGAGACGGAAGGCAAGCCGGTCGGCTTGGTCTACGTAGGTCTCGCGCACCGGAGCGGTCAAGCCTTTGCCGTCAAGCTCCAGCTGTCCGGCAACCGCGAAACGATCAAGCTGCGGGCAGCGAAAAGCGCACTCTATCATTTATGGAAAACGATAAAATCATAGTTGCCAGAATACCCAAAATAAAGTATAATAGATGTTAGCGGAAGAACCGTAACATTTTTGAATCAAACGTGTTACGGTTTTTCTTTTGCTAAGCAAGCGAATGTATGTTCGGAAAAATGCTTGTCAGCCGATTCAAAACACGGTAATATGGTATCAGCAGATAAATCAAAAAGGACGTGATTCTTTTGTCAGATCGGCGCGCAGCCTTGGAAAATGCCCTTCGTCAAATTGAAAAGCAATTCGGGAAAGGTTCGATCATGAAATTGGGCGAATCGACCCATATGCAGGTAGAGACGATCCCAAGCGGATCGCTGGCCTTGGATATCGCCCTGGGCATCGGCGGATTTCCGCGAGGTAGAATTATAGAGGTATACGGACCGGAATCGTCCGGTAAAACGACGGTAGCGCTTCACGCCATCGCCGAAGTTCAGAAAATCGGCGGCACCGCGGCGTTCATCGATGCGGAGCACGCGCTGGACCCGTTATATGCAAGCAAGCTCGGCATCAACATCGACGAGCTGCTGCTCTCCCAGCCCGATACGGGCGAGCAGGCGCTGGAAATTGCGGAAGCGCTGGTACGCAGCGGGGCGGTCGACATCATCGTCATCGACTCGGTTGCGGCTCTCGTACCGAAGGCCGAAATCGAAGGCGAGATGGGGGACTCCCACGTCGGCTTGCAAGCCCGCCTTATGTCGCAGGCGCTGCGGAAGCTGTCCGGGGCAATCAACAAGTCAAAAACGATCGCTATCTTTATCAACCAATTGCGCGAAAAGGTCGGCGTTATGTTCGGCAACCCGGAAACGACTCCAGGGGGCCGCGCGCTCAAGTTTTATTCGTCCGTCAGGCTTGACGTACGCCGCGTAGAGACGATTAAGCAAGGCAATGATATGGTCGGTAACCGGACCCGGATCAAAGTCGTCAAGAACAAAGTAGCGCCTCCGTTCAAGCAAGCGGATATCGATATTATGTACGGTGAAGGCATATCCAAGGAAGGCAGTATCGTCGATATCGCCACCGAGATGGATGTCATCCAGAAGAGCGGCGCGTGGTACTCTTACAATAACGACCGTCTCGGCCAAGGACGCGAAAATGCGAAGCAGTTCCTGAAGGAAAACCCGCATATTGCCGATGTCATCGAGAAAAAAATTCGAGAGAACAGCAACCTGATTCCGGTAGTAGGGCCGAATACGGACGAGGACGAAGAAGACGAAGAATTGGCGCTGTTTGAAGAGCAAGAATAAACGTTCCGGCACCTTTAATCCAGATTAAAGGTGCCTTTGCCATTTTCAAGGGAGGTACTTGGATTCATGATCGAGCAGGAAAGGCCGCAGCTTCAATCGGGGCTGATTACGAAGGTGGAGCGGCAGCGCAGGGGGCCGCACCGTTATAACATTTATATCGACGAGACCTTTGCGTTCTCGGTCCATGAGGACTTGATGATCAAGCACAGGCTCCTCAAAGGCGAAGCCGTCGAAGCAGCGCAGCTTGAGCAGATTTTGGCCGAGGACGAAGCGCATAAAGCTTATTTGGATGCGATCCGTCTGCTGTCCAGCAGGCTCCGGTCCGAACATGAAATGAAGGCCCGGCTGAAGCAAAAAGGGTACACGCCGGAAATCACGGCATCGACGGTCGAGCGTCTGGCGAAGGAAGGCTACTTGAACGACGAGCAATTTGCCGAGCAGCTCACCAAACAGCGCCTCGAATCGCAAAAAAAAGGGCGGCATTGGATCAAGCAGGAGCTACAGCAAAAAGGGATTCGTAAAGATCATATTCAAGCGGCGATGGAGCAGGTGGACGAAGAAACGGAATTTGCGATGGCGTACAGTCTTGCCTCGAAACGGTATCGTTCGGAGCTGGAGAAAGACCCGGTGAAGGCAAGGCGGAAAATTGCCGGCTTCCTGCAACGCCGGGGGTATCCGGGAACGGTCGTTAGCAAAGTGCTGGCGCGCTTGCCTCAAAAAGGATCGGAGGGGGATTGGGATGAAGAGATGTTCCCGGAGGAAGAGCAATTTTAGCAAATATGGAAAACGTAATCATGTGACGGGCGGAATATCGACTCATTCGGACCGAACACCTTGACAAGCTTCTTTGTCAAAAGATAAAATAATCATGTAAATGCGATACACAGAATCTTCCTGAACAGCCCGAGGGAGATTCGAACAAAGTAAAATCGCCAATTTTTACTTTTTACTAGCGCTTGTAGAATGGATTAAACAACCTGATTATCCCAAGCTTACCCCTTGGAGAAACAACGAGGAGGTGAACTGGATGCCTACGACAGTCATCTGGATCATAGTCGTTCTCGTTGTTGGTGCTCTATGCTTCGGGATCGGTTATTTTATCCGCAAGTCCCTTGCAGAGGCGAAGATTTCCAGTGCTGAACATGCTGCCGAGCAGATCAAGGAAAATGCCCGTAAAGAGGCAGAAGCACTGAAGAAAGAAGCGGTTCTGGAGGCGAAAGACGAGATTCACAAGCTCAGAACCGAAGCTGAAAAAGACATTCGTGACCGTCGAAATGAAACTCAACGACAAGAGAGACGATTGTTGCAAAAAGAGGAATCGCTGGATAAAAAATTAGAATCTCTTGAGAAAAAAGAGGAGCAGGTCGCCAACAAGGAGAAACGAATCGAAGAAACCCAAACGCAAATTGATCAGATTTATAAAGATCAAGTTGCCGAGCTGGAGCGAATTTCTGCGTTGACGATGGACGATGCCAAACAAATCATTTTGACCAACGTAGAGCAGGAAGTTCGCCATGAAACCGCTCAATTGATCAAGGAAATCGAACAGCAAGCCAAAGAAGAAGGCGACAAAAAGGCCAGAGAAATCATCACTCTTGCTATTCAACGCTGTGCGGCCGACCATGTGGCTGAAACGACCGTATCGGTCGTAGCGCTTCCGAATGAAGAGATGAAAGGCCGGATTATCGGACGTGAAGGGCGCAATATCCGGGCGCTGGAGACGCTCACCGGCATCGATTTGATCATCGACGACACGCCGGAAGCCGTCATTCTGTCCGGGTTTGACCCGATTCGTCGGGAAATCGCCCGAACTTCCCTTGAGAAGCTTGTAGCGGACGGACGAATCCATCCGGCCCGCATTGAAGAAATGGTCGAGAAGTCCCGCAAAGAAGTCGACGAGCGGATCCGCGAATACGGGGAGCAAGCAACGTTCGAAACCGGCGTACATGGCCTTCACCCCGACTTGATCAAAATTTTGGGCCGACTCAAATTCCGTACAAGCTACGGTCAAAACGTGCTCAAGCATTCCATGGAAGTGGCTTACCTCGCCGGACTGATGGCAGGAGAACTCGGAGAAGACGTGACATTGGCGAAACGTGCCGGTCTCCTTCATGACATCGGGAAAGCATTGGATCACGAAGTGGAAGGCTCTCACGTCGAGATCGGCGTTGAGATCGCCAAGAAGTACAAGGAGCATCCGGTGGTCATTAACAGTATCGCTTCGCATCACGGCGACTGTGAAGCGACTTCGGTCATCGCTATGCTGGTCGGCGCGGCTGATGCGCTGTCTGCAGCAAGGCCAGGCGCGCGCCGGGAAACGCTCGAAACGTACATCAAAAGGCTCGAGAAGCTCGAAGAGATCTCCGAATCGTTCGAAGGCGTCGAGAAATCGTATGCGATCCAAGCCGGACGCGAAGTGCGCGTAATGGTTCAACCTGAGAAGGTGGACGATACCGAGGCATTCCGACTGGCAAGAGACATTACGAAGAAAATCGAAAGCGAGCTCGATTATCCGGGTCACATCAAGGTCACGGTCATTCGGGAAACGCGCGCTGTAGAATACGCCAAATAATTGCATACACTACAGAGGGAAGTGGCGATTTTGCCACTTCCCTCTCTAATTCAGCGGAAAGTTGCAGTAAATTAAAGTGAGGTAGGGGGAGAGTCCGATGAAAATACTGTTCATTGGAGATATTGTTGGTTCGGTCGGCCGAAAAGCGTTGAAAACGTGCTTACCGACCCTCAAAAATAAATATAACCCGCATTGGATCATTGTGAACGGTGAGAACGCGGCAGCAGGACGGGGCATCACGGCCGCTATCGCCAAAGACTTCTTCGAGCTTGGCGTACATGGGATCACGATGGGTAATCATACGTGGGACCAGAAGGAAATTTTCGATTTCATCGACAAGGAAGACCGGATGGTCCGGCCGGCCAATTTCCCGCAGGGAACGCCCGGAAAAGGGATGACGTTTATCAAAGTAAAAGACATCGAACTCGCCCTCATCAATTTGCAGGGACGCACCTTTTTGCCTCCGCTCGATTGTCCGTTTGAGAAAGCGAATGAGCTGGTTGAGCAGGCCAAAAAGAGAACGAAGTACATCTTCGTGGACTTTCATGCCGAGGCAACTTCGGAGAAGCTGGCGATGGGCTGGCATTTGGACGGTAAAGTATCCGCCGTTGTCGGGACGCACACGCATGTGCAGACGAACGACGAACGGCTGCTGCCTCAAGGCACGGCTTATGTGACGGATGTAGGGATGGTCGGCCCGCGGGACGGTATTCTCGGAATGGAGCGGAACGCCGTGCTGCAAAAATTTAAAACCCAGCTTCCCGTACGCTTTGTCGTGGACGAAGGCAAATGGCATTTTCATGCCGTCAGCATTGAGTTGGACCCGGCTACAGGGCTCGGAAAAAAGATTCAGTTGATTCGCATGGATGAAGAGACGATCTTGTTCGATTGAATTGACGGACAATTCAAATATTTTAGAAAATACCATCTTCGGGTAGAAGGAATTAACCGCAAATTCCTAGAATATGATTAGTACTGGAAGCAATCATCATTCCCGAGGAGGTACTTTTCATGGAAGTATTAAAAGTGTCAGCAAAATCCAACCCAAATTCCGTCGCAGGCGCGTTGGCTGGAGTATTGCGTGAACGCGGGGCTGCTGAGCTCCAGGCCATCGGGGCAGGGGCCCTCAACCAAGCGATCAAAGCCGTAGCCATCGCGCGAGGATTTGTGGCTCCCAGCGGGGTTGATTTGATCTGCATACCAGCGTTTACCGATATTGTCATCGACGGCGAAGACCGGACAGCCATTAAGCTGATTGTAGAACCGAGATAATGGCTTTGCAGCTTATAACCGAACGACCAAAGCACCTGTTTACTTATGTAGACAGGTTTTTTTGGTTTCATTTCATTTTGGCCCAGTCAAACCTGCTCCCGAGGAGGGATAGCCGATGCATGTTATCGACGGGCACTGTGATGCTTTGCTCAAAATGGTTGAGAACCCGGCCATTGATTTTTTCGATCCTCATGCGAGCGCATTGGACGTATCTTATGCGAAAATGACGCAAGGGGGCGTAAAACTGCAATTTTTTGCGATTTACTTGCCTGAACGTATAACTCAGCCGCAATTTGACCATTACTTGGAATATATAAATATTTTTTATCAGAAAGTGGTGCGGGATCCGCGTATGCGGCAGGTTAAAAACCGGGCCGATTTGGAAGCGGTCCTGACGGGCAATCAGACCGGAGCGATGCTCACGCTCGAAGGCGCGGATGCGCTGCAGGGAAACCCCTTATATCTTCGGACGTTATATCATCTGGGCGTCCGAATGATCGGAACGACATGGAATTACGCCAATTGGGCGGCCGATGGGGTGCTAGAGCCCAGGCAGGGCGGATTTACGCGGCGCGGCAAAACGTTTATTAAAGACTGCAACGATTTGGGTATGCTATTGGATGCGTCCCATTTGTCCGAGGCGGCGTTCTGGGATTTGGCGGCGGCTTCGGCCGAGCCGTTCGTGGCGACGCATTCCAATGCAAGAGCCGTGTGCGGACATCCGAGAAACTTGAACAACGGGCAAATCCGGGAAATTGTCCGGCGGGACGGACGCATCGGCGTAACGTTCGTTCCCTGGTTCGTGCAGCAAGGCCGTCAAGCATCCATTGACGGTGTTCTGCAGCATGTCGAGCATATTTGCTCGCTGGGGGGCGGCGGCCAGCTTGTGCTCGGGTCGGATTTTGACGGCATCGATCAATGGATTCCGGGACTGGAGCATGCGGGGCAGATCCCGTACTTGACGGAAGCTTTGCTTAGAAGGTTTCCGGAGGAACTGGTGAGAGGGATCATGTACCGCAACTGGTTTACGTTCCTGCATCGTCATTTGCCCATTCATTAAAAATTAACATCTGATTTGTAGATATAAGACAACTAAATTATTCTCTAATCGATATGGATTTGATCTAAAAAAGCTATCTATGCATTTTGTCGAAAACCCTTGCTTTTTACGTGTATTAGTCATAGAATTTGATGAGACAACTGAAAGATTTTTTTTATATGAAATCAATCTTTACAGTTCATGGTTTAGCTGCATGTCAGCGAATTTAAAAGGAGTGGACAACGTTGATTAGCCAATTATCTTGGAAGGTCGGAGGACAACAGGGGGAAGGCGTGGAAAGTACCGACAAAATCTTTTCCACGGCATTGACCAGACTGGGGTACTACTTGTACGGGTACCGCCATTTTTCCTCGCGGATCAAAGGCGGCCACACAAACAATAAAATCAGAATCAGTACGAAACCGATTCGCTCCATTTCCGACGATTTGGACATTCTCGTGGCCTTTGACCAAGAAACAATTGATGTGAATGCGCACGAGCTGCGCGAGAACGGCGTAATTATCGCCGACGCAAAGGTTAATCCGGTCGTTCCGGAAGGCGTTAAAGCAAGACTGTTCCCTGTGCCGATTACGGCAATCGCGGAAGAGCTTGGCACTTCCTTGTTTAAGAATATGGCTGCTTCCGGCGCATCTTGGGCTTTGCTTGGTTTGCCGCTTGAAGTATTTAATAAAGCAGTAGAAGAAGAGTTCGGCCGCAAAGGCGCTGCCGTGGTGGAAAAAAACGTGGAAGCGGTTCGCAAAGCTGCCGAGTTCGTTCTCGAATTGACGGGCGGTCCGCTGCCGGAATTCCAGTTGGAACCTGCCGACGGCAAGCAAAAGCTGTTCATGATCGGTAACGACGCTATCGGTCTTGGCGCAGTAGCCGCAGGCTGCCGCTTCATGCCAGCCTACCCGATCACGCCGGCTTCCGAAATTATGGAATACCTGATCAAGACGCTGCCGAAATTCGGCGGAACGGTTATCCAAACCGAAGACGAGATCGCAGCATGTACGATGGCCATTGGGGCCAACTACGGCGGCGTTCGCGCCCTGACGGCTTCCGCAGGCCCTGGTCTTTCCTTGATGATGGAAGCGATCGGCTTGGCCGGTATGACGGAAACGCCTGTCGTTATCGTCGATACGCAGCGCGGCGGTCCAAGTACGGGACTTCCGACGAAGCAGGAGCAATCCGACGTGCTTGCCATGATTCACGGAACGCACGGCGAAATTCCGAAAATCGTTCTGTCGCCTTCGACCATCGAAGAGTGCTTCTACGACACGATCGAAGCGTTCAACCTGGCGGAAGAATATCAGGTTCCGGTTATTTTGCTGACGGACCTGCAGCTTTCCTTGGGTAAACAAACAAGCGAATTGCTCGATTACAATAAAATCCAGATCAAACGCGGCGAGCTGCAAACGGGCGAACTGCCTGCTCTGGGCGAGAACCAAATGTTTAAACGCTACGAGTTCACCGAGAACGGTGTTTCCAAGCGTTCGGTGCCGGGTCAAAAATACGGCATTCACCATGTAACCGGGGTTGAGCACGCCGAAGACGGACGTCCGTCGGAAAGCCCGGTTAACCGTAAGAAAATGATGGACAAACGTTTGGGCAAAATGAAGCACTTGAAAGTAACCAATCCGATTCTGGTCGACGCTCCTCATGAAGAGCCGGATCTGCTCATCATCGGTATGGGCTCCACGGGCGGCACGATTGACGAAGCAAGACGCCGTTTGGACGACAAAGGGTTGAAAACGAACCACATCACCGTTCGTTTGCTGCATCCGTTCCCAGTGGAAGAGATCAAGCCGTACCTGGAAAAAGCGAAAACGGTCGTTGTTCTTGAAAACAATGCTACCGGTCAGCTCGCTTCCTTGATTAAGCTGAACGTTGGCTACGCCGATAAAATTAAGAGCATGTTGAAATATGACGGTAATCCGTTCTTGCCTGCCGAAATCACTAAATACTGTCAGGAGTTGAACCTTGTATGGCAACGTTAAAAGATTTCCGTAACAATATCAAACCGAACTGGTGCCCAGGTTGCGGCGACTTCTCCGTGCAAGCGGCTATTCAAAGAGCGGCTGCCAATGTCGGTCTGGAACCGGAACAGCTTGCGGTTGTCTCGGGGATCGGCTGTTCCGGCCGGATTTCCGGTTACATCAACGCTTACGGATTCCACGGTGTTCACGGACGTTCGTTGCCAATCGCGCAAGGTCTCAAAATGGCTAACCGCGAGCTGACCGTCGTCGCCGCAGGCGGCGACGGCGACGGCTTCGCAATCGGCATGGGTCATACGGTTCATGCGATCCGCCGGAACATCAACATCACCTATATCGTTATGGATAACCAAATCTACGGCTTGACCAAAGGTCAAACGTCGCCCCGCAGCGCCGAGGGCTTCAAGACGAAATCGACGCCGTCCGGCTCCATCGAGTCCGCATTGTCGCCGCTTGAAGTAGCGCTTGCTGCAGGAGCTACGTTTATCGGTCAATCGTTCTCCAGCAACTTGAAACAGCTGACTTCCTTGATCGAAGAAGGCATGAAGCATGAAGGCTTCTCCTTCATCAACGTGTTCAGCCCGTGTGTAACCTTCAACAAAGTGAACACGTACGAGTGGTTTAAAGAGCATATCGTCGATCTGGAAGAAACACCGGACTACGATGCTTCCAACCGTGTGGCAGCCATGACGAAAATCATGGAAACCAACAGCCTCGTGACAGGACTTATCTATCAAGACAAGAGCAGAAAAAGCTACGAGGATATGGTTGCAGGCTTCAAGCCGGAAGGTCTTGCGAAGCAAAATATTAAAATCACCGAGCAAGAGTTTGAAAAATTGGTGGCGGAATTCAAATAATTTTCCGAACTTTCTTAAGCATACGGCCCAAGGCCGTATGCTTTTTTTATGCCGTGCGGGTATAATAGACTTGAGCTTCATGGAATCTTTTGCATAAGAGAGGGGCACATGGAAATGAAACAAGTACCGATCGGCGTTTCCGCCAGACATATTCATTTGTCGAAAGAACATATTGCTTTGCTTTTTGGCGCAGGGTATGAATTAAAGGAGATGAAGGCACTATCGCAGCCGGGGCAGTACGCTGCCGAGGAAACGGTCGCGGTCGTCGGACCTAAAGGCCGTTTCGACAAGGTTCGCATTTTGGGACCGGCCCGCAGCAAGTCCCAGCTTGAAATATCCCGTACCGATGCGTTCGCCCTCGGGGTGAATCCGCCTGTACGCGAATCGGGACATATCGACGGTACGCCTGGGATTAAGGTCATCGGACCGGCCGGCGAAGTGGAGCTGCAGGAAGGCGTCATCGTTGCGGCACGCCATATTCATTTTCATACGGACGATGCGGCCAAGTGGGGCATTGCGGATAAACAGGAGCTTACCGTACGCGTCGAAGGAGAGCGCGGCGTAACGTTTGAGCACGTGATTGCCCGGGTATCCGATCAATTCGCGTTGGACATGCATATCGATACCGACGAAGCGAATGCGGCCGGAATTAAAACCGGCGATATCGGCGTTATTTTAGTATAGAAGTCTATTCGAAGGATCTTCATGAATTGTTATGCAAAGGTATAACCAAAGGAAGGGATTGCTGCGGAAAGTTTACTGCCGCCTTTGAAATGAAGTTGTAACCGCAAGATAAAAAATAAAAACAACTTCAATTTCAAGAGCGGTGGAGCGGCAATCCATTCCTGACGGATACAACGTTTAATTAAGATTTTCCTTTCATCGAAGAGACTCCTATACCCACCATGAATTTCTTTGAAATGCAGGCTGCAAGCATGATATAATGAAAGGTATGATCTTTGCAGCATACTGCAAGCTTCAGGAGGAATTCATTTCATGACGACAAAAAATAAATCCGAGAAAGATTACTCGATATATTTCCAGCCGCCGTCTCTCAGCGATGCGAAGAAGCGGGGGAAAGAAGACATTCAAGTGCACTACGATTTCGACATCCCGGAAGAGATGCGCGAGATCGGCAAGGACAAGTATTACTTGATTCAAACGTACGGCTGTCAAATGAACGAGCACGACACCGAGACGATCAAAGGGCTGCTGGAGCAGATGGGCTACCGGTCCACCTATGACCGCAAGCAGGCCGACATCATTCTGCTCAACACCTGTGCCGTAAGGGAAAATGCGGAAGATAAAGTGTTCGGCGAGCTTGGCCATCTCAAGCATCTGAAGATCGAGAAGCCGTCGCTCATCCTGGGCGTGTGCGGCTGTATGTCGCAGGAAGAATCGGTCGTAAACCGGATCTTGAAGAAGCATCCGTTCGTCGATCTGATCTTCGGCACGCATAACATCCACCGTTTGCCGTTCCTGTTGAAGGAAGCGATGTTCAGCAAGGAAATGGTGATCGAGGTATGGTCCAAGGAAGGCGACATCATCGAAAACCTGCCGAAGAAGCGCGAAGGCATCAAAGCGTGGGTCAACATCATGTACGGCTGCGACAAGTTCTGTACGTACTGTATTGTGCCGTATACGAGGGGCAAGGAGCGCAGCCGCCTTCCGCAGGACGTGATTGCCGAAGTACGTGACTTGGCGCGTCAGGGTTTCAAGGAAATCATGCTGCTCGGCCAGAACGTAAACGCCTACGGCAAAGATTTCGACGATATGAAATACGGGCTCGGCGATTTGATGGACGAAGTCCGCAAGATCGACATTCCGCGTGTCCGCTTCACGACGTCGCACCCGCGTGATTTTGACGACCGTTTGATCGAGGTGTTGGCCCAAAAAGGCAACCTGATGGAGCATATCCATCTTCCGGTACAGTCGGGCAGCAACGAGATTTTGAAGCGGATGAGCCGCAAATATACGCGCGAGCATTACCTGGAGCTGGTCGCCAAAATCAAAAAGGCGATTCCGGATGTCGTGCTGACGACGGATATCATCGTAGGTTTTCCGGGCGAAACCGACGAGCAGTTCGAAGAAACGATCTCCCTCGTGCAAGAAGTCGGCTACGACAGCGCCTTTACGTTCATCTACTCCCCGCGGGAAGGTACGCCGGCAGCGGGCATGGAGGATAACGTGCCTTATGAGGTGAAGCGGGACCGTCTCATTCGTTTGAACGACGTGCTTAACGTCTACGCCAAGCAGAGCAATGAGCGGTTGAAAGGACAGACGCTGGAAGTGCTGGTTGAGGGCGAAAGCAAGAACAATGCCGCCGTATTGGCCGGCCGGACTCGCACGAACAAGCTCGTTCACTTCGAAGGGCCGAAGGAATTGGTAGGGCGGTTTGTCCAAGTGAAAATAACGGAAACCCCGACATTCTACATCAAAGGCGAATTGGTCGGAGAAGCCGTGGCTCAATAAATCGAATGCAGGGGCGTGACGAATCCTAATGGCAGAGCAAAAATATACGAATTGCGGCATGGAGCTGTATACGAATACGGAAATGATCGTGAGCGAAGACATTTTGGATAAAGCGAAGGAGCTGGCAGGGCTGCTGGCTACCTCGAACGAGGTGCAGTTTTTCCAGCAGGCGGAGCAGCAAATTGCCGGAAACGATCACATTCAGACGTTGATTAGCGCGATCAAAAAGAAGCAGAAGGAAATCGTCGCTTTCGAGTCGTTCGAGAATAAGAAAATGGTTGAAAAAATCGAGAAGGAAATCGACGAGCTGCAGGATCAGCTCGACTCGATCCCGATTGTCAGCCAATTCAAGCAGTCGCAGGAAGATATCAATTACTTGCTTCAGCTTGTCATGAGCGTCATTCGCGATACCATCTCCGATACGATTACGGTGGAACAAGGAACCGTAGCCCGTTCGGGATGCAGTGAGTAAACAAAATTGTACCGATACGCAGTTAGGACCGGCGTGCAGCCCCAGATGGGGGAGGCAGGCCGGTTTTTTGTCGGATGCGGCTGGTATAATGTGTCGGCCGGAGGAGGGGCTATTTCGTTTGCATCCGAATTCAGTTTGGGCGGCGGGTGTGCTACAATAATCGGGAGAGTGTGCGGATTGAGGTGAACGATTGTTGGAGAAAGACGTATTGACCCGGTTTGGCGTATCCATGCCGGAGGAACTAATCAAGCAGTTTGATCAATATATTGCGGAGCGGGGCTACACGAACCGCTCGGAAGCGATCCGGGATCTTGTACGTAAGGTGTTATTGGAGCCGGGTGGCTTGAAGGCCGATCAGCTCGTTGCGGGGACGATCGTCATGGTGTACGATCACCATGCGGCCGATCTTCCTTTGCAGCTTATCGAGCTGCAGCATAATTACCATCATGACATTATTTCGACGATGCATGTCCATCTGAATCACGATCAATGTCTTGAAATCATTGTCGTTCGCGGCCTACTGTCCAGGCTTCGGGAGCTGCAGCACAAGATTCAAGTACAGAAGGGCGTGCTTTACGCCGAGCTTTCCGTCACGTATTTGGACGAGCGGGGGGCCGGACAGGAGCACGCCGATGCCGCGGAGCATCATCATAGCTAGCCACCTTTAAACAGGCGGTCGTTTCTTTGTTCGCAAAGAAGCGGACGCCGATTTTATTGACAGCGGCTTCATTTCACAATATCGATTTAAAAAAAGGGTAGGAACGACCGATAAACTTAGGGTATGGAAAAGAAAGGCGTTTTTCATAAGCCATTAACACACGGAAAAGAGGTAACCGGGAATGACGAAGATTGGTATTGATCTGGGGACGACGAACAGTCTGGTTGCTTATTGGACGGAAGATGGTCCCGCTATGATTCCGAATATACTCGGGGAGCGTTTGACCCCTTCCATAGTAAGTGTGGACGAAAACGGCGAGATTCTGGTCGGTCAAATCGCAAAAGAACGATTAATAACGCATCCGGATCTTACAGCGGCCACCTTCAAGCGCTATATGGGAACGGAGAAGACGTATCGTCTGGGCCCGTATACTTTTTCTCCGGAAGAGCTGTCTTCGTTCGTCATCAGATCGCTTAAGGCGGATGCGGAGGCTTTTTTCGGCCATCCCGTTACGGAGGCAGTAATCAGCGTTCCGGCTTATTTCAACGATACCCAGCGCAAGGCGACGAAGCGTGCGGCTGAAATTGCCGGCTTAAAGGTGGAGCGGCTCATCAGCGAGCCGACGGCTGCGGCGATTTCCTACGGTCTTCATCAGCAGCAGGACAATACCAAGTTTCTCGTCTTCGACTTGGGCGGCGGCACGTTCGACGTCTCCATCCTGGAGTTTTTCGAGGGCGTGATGGAAGTGCAGTCGATAGCCGGAGACAATTACTTGGGAGGAGAGGATTTTACCCAACTGCTTGTATCTTACTTTATCGAAACCCATGGGATTGATTTTCAAGAGCTGGATTTTAAAGCCCGTTCCGCACTGTTCAAGCAGGCTGAACTATGCAAAAGGTTCTTAGGTACGGACAACGAAGGGAAGATGAGCTTTACGCTGGAAGATCGTACATATGAGACGAGTTTGAACCGCAACGATTTTGAGAAAATTGCCGGGCAGCTTATTTTGCGTTTGCGTCATCCGATCGAGCGCGCACTGCGGGACGCTTCCTTGTCCCCGGACGATCTGGATGCCGTCATTTTGATCGGAGGGGCGACCCGAATGCCAATCATCAAGTCGGTGGTAGGCAAAATGTTTGGCCGGCTTCCCTTCACTCAGATCAATCCCGATGAGGCCGTTGCCTTGGGGGCAGCCGTTCAAGTCGCGCTGATGGAAAGAAAAGAGGCCTTGAAAGAGGTCGTTCTGACGGACGTATGTCCATATACCCTCGGTATCGAAACCTCGAAATGGATGGGGGAAGGGACGTACGACCATGGCCATTTCTCTCCGATTATTGAACGGAACACCCCGATCCCTGTCAGTAAAGTGAGGACGTATTGTACGCTTAACGATAACCAGAAAGAGATTAGTGTGGATGTGTATCAAGGGGAAAGCCGGCGGGTGGAAAATAACTTGAAGCTGGGCGAGTTGGTGGCCGAGGTGCCTCCGGATAAGGCCGGCGAGCAATCCATAGACGTCCGGTTTACGTATGATATTAACGGTATTCTGGAGGTCGAAGTCACTACGGTCAGCACTGGTGCGAAGAAGATGATGATCATCGAGAAAAATCCGGGCAAGCTGTCGGAATTGGAAATTCAGGAAAGATTGAACCAGTTGAAAGATATTAAAATCCATCCCCGCGAAAGAACGGAGAACCGGCTGCTGCTGGCCAAGGGAGAACGGCTGTACGAGGAAGCGCTAGGGGAGAAGCGGTCGGAAATCTCGTCTCTGCTGGTAGAGTTTGAACGGGTTCTTGCCTCTCAAAACGAACAGGAGATCAAAAAAGCTTCCTCCGCACTGAGAAAGAAGCTGGAGCATTTCGAGAGGTGGCGTGACTACTAATGTCGGTATGGGAAATACTGGGGATCGAGCCGACGTATGAGGTATCGGCGATTAAGAAAGCTTATGCCGCTAAGCTGAAAGTCTATCATCCTGAGGACGATCCGACCGGTTATCAGCAGCTAAGGGAAGCGTACGATCAGGCGATCAAGCTGGCGAAGCGGCAGCAGAAACAGACGAGTCGATCGAACGATGAGCCGGAAGCTTTCGAAACATGGGACGTCAGGCAAGAAGACGGGACCGAATTGGAAGATATCGCAGAGCATGAGGAAGACGAACTGTATGATGAAGACGACGGACCGCAGCGCATTCCCCGTATGGTCATTTGGCAAGATCCGGGGAAGGGAATAGACGATCCCGGAAGCCAAGCAGAGCATTTTATGGAACGGGTAGAGAAGCTTTACGGCCAATTTCCGTCGCGAATCGATCCGAACCAATGGGCGGAGCTGTTGAATTCCGACGCCGTATGGAACATCAACCTGCAAAACGGCATTTCCGGCAGGCTGCTTGATTTTTTGGAAGAGCATTATTTTTTGCCTAGAGAGGTTTGGAAGCTTCTGGACAGCGCGTTTCATTGGAATGGACTGATTGCGGAAGACAAGGAAAGCTTTTTGGAACAATACCCCCAAGTATACAATTACGCTTTTTCGGAATCGTACGAAGCGGCAAACATGGGGTATTCCCTTCTGCTGGGTGCGGGGGAGATCGATCATGAAGCCTATCTTCATTATCGTGAGGAAGCCTGGTTGGCTTTGATAAATAATGATTTGGCGGCTGCCAATCAGTCGTTGCTGAAAGCGGGGGAGCTTTTCGATGCGGACCCGGACGTGATCCGTTTGGAGGCCGAATACGGCTGGCGCAGCGGAGAGTCGGAGAGGACGCTTGCCGTGAGCAATCGTCTGATCCGGTTGTGTCCCGACCAGATAGACGGCTATTTATACCGTTCGCGCATTTGGATGCAGTATGGAAAGCTGCCTGAGGCGGTTCAAGACCTGCAGCGCATTCTTGAGCAATTTCCGGATCACATGCTTGCGCTATCGCTGGCTGGGACCTGTTATAAAAGACTGGGTGACCTGGAAAAGGCCAAGGAGAGGTTTCAACGAATCCTTGCTTTGGATGCGAACGATATCGAAGCGGTTTTATCTTTGGCGGAAATTAATGCACTGACCATCAAAGACCTGAGAGCACGGCGTGTAAAAGGCAGCGGAAGGGCCATCAGGCAGCTTTACCGGGAACTGGGAAAAACACCTTTGCTTAAGCAATTGAAGAAAGCGGCTTATTATTTTGTTTCCTATAAATGGTTCAGCTTGATTTGCATTGTGGCGCTGCATTTTTGGATAGCGAGCTCGTTTGTCAAGCATACGGGGGAAACGCCCTTAGCTTATTTGAGCGAAAAGGTGAGACCTCTCAAAATCATGAACGTATCTTCCGCGTCCGAATGGGAGCTTCTGCCTCCGGAAGCGGCCGCTGTGCGGGTCAAGCTTGCCGATGCGTCTTATATGGCTATTCAAGAAGTAAAGGCTAAAGACGGCAACGGTAAGGAGACGACGAAGTATCTTTCTTTGGACGAGGCCAAGAAGCAGGGACTTCAATCGAACATTACGGGCCATCTCAGTATGGGCTATCTCGATGGAAAAGCAATCCTTGTCGTCGGCAATTACAAGCAGGCCAAAGAAATATACGATTTCCAAAGGATAGAACTGGAAGGAACCGTTCGTTCCATGCCTGACGAGCTGAAGACTGAAATCGAGAATTGGAAAAACCGAAGCTCGAAGAGCGGGATTTCGAAGCCGTTTCCCATGTCCGACAAATATATTGACGCCACAACGAAGCCGAGCAAGAAGGCTCTCCCAAGCCTGCCATTGCGGATTTATTTTTATCTGTTCATCTTAGGGTTGTTTTATGTTTCGGTGCTGCGGGAGCTCCGGAGAGTTAGCAAGCTCTTCGGCTATAACTGATAAGTGGGGAGAGAACATGCTATGACCGATACGGCGGCGCGGAAGGCCTTGAACGATTACGTTGAGGCGATGACTTCGTTATGTATCGTCGGGAAATTCGGTGAATATTTTTTGCACAATCCCGAGATGCTCTTCGAGCGGCGAAGCGGTTTACGCGGTATGTTCAAGTTTTGGGACATCGCGGATGCGCAGGGGCTTAAACAAAATCTAGAGTGGACGATCACGGCAGGAGCCAGAAAGGAGTTTGCAGAGCTTTACAACAGGCTGTCGTCCGTTTCGGAGGCCGAACGAGCTTCGATCGGACAGAATACCGACGATCCTGCACGCAAACATATGCTGTCCGTTGTCAGGCAATATTTATGGCGCGTGCCAACGGCTGGTATAGCGGCACACGATTATTCCATGGCGGTATTCAGAGCCTGTGCCGGACGAAAGCTTGGTTACTTAACGGAACAGGAGAAGTGGGCGTATATCGGAGTGGTCATCCCGATGGTGAAGGGTGATTTTTCCAGTTGGAAGGACTACATATATAGCTTCCACATAGGCGCCGTCTTTAGATCCCATCTTTTGAATGCGGATTATATAAGCGAAAACAGCATATTGCTAACGAAGCTGCTATTTACGCGCAACGATTCCTTTCGGAGGGCTACCTTGGGCTAGTACCTTGGGGCGGAAAGGGAGTGTGCTGTCCTGCAAATATGGAAAATACTAGATGTCGAGCCGACGAATGATATATCTGTCATCAAAAAGGCTTATGCGCGGAAATTAAAGCAGCACCATCCCGAGGACGATCCGGAAGGCTATCAGCGGCTTCGGGAAGCCTACGATCAAGCGATTCGCGCGGCCAAAAGAAATTTTAGGCTCGATTCAAGTCATGATTTGGCGGAGGAGGCTGCCGCCGAGCGAGAAGAAAGCGGGCAAAGCGATCCCGGACAAGACGAGCAAAAAGAGGAAGACAAGCCGGTTGTTATTCCCTCCCGGATGCTGTTTACGGAGTCTGGTTACGAGGAACGGGAAGAGGTAGGCCAGCCGGTTGTCGTCCCGTCCCGGATTTTGTTCGCGGACCCGACCCCTATGATACGCACCGCCGAACAGCGGTTAAACGAGTTCATGGAAAAAGTAAACGTCGTTTACCGCGACATCGCGCAAAGGATCGACATCGACTCGTGGCTGAAGATGCTCAATGACGATATCATGTGGGATGTTAAGCTTCAACGTGAGGTGCGTCAACAAATGACCGTGTTTTTGGAGCGGCACCCCCATTTGCCGAGGGACGTCTGGAAGCTGCTCGAAAGCAGCTTCTGCTGGAAAGAAAGGGTGCAGGACGACCGCGAATCGTTTTCCAGGCAGTTTCCCAACGTGTTTCTTCATGTGTTTGCCGATCCGTATTACGCCACGAGCCTGCGCTTCTCTTTCCTTACCAAGGCGGGCGGCATCGATTGCGAGGCTTTTATGAGGTATCGGCTGGGCGCGCTGCTGGCCTTGAAACATAATCACATGGAGCAAGCGGAAGAGATGCTAACCCGGGCATATGAGCTGTTTCCCGACGATCCGGACCTGCTGCGGCTGCAAGCTGAATATTTTCTCCGGCTTGGCAGCTTGAGCCGTGCGCTGACGGCCATCGACCGCAGTATGGCTTTGACTCCCGACGATCCGGAGCTGTATTGGTATCGTGCCCGAATTTATGTTAAAAGCAACCGGCTGACCGAGGCGATTCACGATGTGAAATACTTTCTTTCGCACAATCCGGGTCATCTCGGCGCGGTGTCTCTTGCGGCAAAATGCTATAAAAAGCTGGGGGACCCGGCATCCGCATGCGACATGTACCTTCGTCTGCTGGAGCTGCAGCCTGACGACATCGAAGCGCTTGTATACCTCGCCGAAGGCGCGCAGACGGAGAACGGACCGACGAGCTTGCCAGCGTCTTCGGCGGCATCGGTCGATCATTTGCCGGCTCATGATACGGAACGTGCGGCTTCACGCCTTTCAGAACAGCGCGCTGGGGCTAATAAATCGTCGTTTTTTTCCACAAAGAACTTGCCTTTAATTTTGGTATTGGGCTGGTTCTTCTTGTTCTTAATTCGGATGTTGTTTCGTTAGGCTTTTCCTTGTTATAAGCAAAGAAAGGAGGCCCCTTCGCTTCGTCATGGATTATTACGATCCCGAGGTACGCGCTCAATTGGCGCTGTATGGTCACGCCATGTCTTCCTTGTGCATGAAAGGACAGATGGCTTTCGCGTTGGCTAAAAATATGCAGGCGGTGTTCGAAAATAAGCGGCGTCTTCAAAGCGCGTTAGAGCTGTGGGAAATTGAAAATTCCGCCGCATTGAAAGCTGAGCTTCATTGGCTGTTCGAAACCGGGGTGCGGAAAGAGTTCGAAGATTGCCAAATGCTGTTATCGGGGCTTGCCGACACGGAACGAAGCGGATATTTGAAATCGCTCCCTTCGGGTGAAGCCCATACGGGCAAGCTGCACGTTGCGGCCTATTATTTAACGCGTCTGCCCGCAAAGGGGATTGCGGCATTCGACTATTCTTGGTGCGTCTATTTATGCTGTGCCGGCTATCGTCTCGGCTATTTGTCCGAAGAGGACCAATGGAGAATCGTCGCTATGTGCGTCAGGCATGCCCGAATCGCTTATGCAAGCTGGAAGGACTATATCATTGGCTTTGCGGCGGGCGCTGACTTCCATCAAGCTTCCCCTTCCTTAGACCATGTGAAAAAATACAAGGATTTTTTCGTGAAGCTGCTTACGGCACCAGAGAGTCCTTTGGGTCAGGTTAACTTGAGGTAGGCTCAAAAACGATCAGCGCGGCTGCACTCCGTTTCTATTCACGGAGTGGCCGCGTTTCTTTGTCATGAAAATCGCCGCTCGTCCATATAGTTTAACAATGACCGGCTGCTGGGGCCTCAATCGGAATGGAGTGAGACGCGAATGAGCGGACAAGCGGATTTGAGCCGGATTACGCTGCATGTTACCGGTATGACGTGTGCGGCTTGCGCCGCGCGCATCGAGAAGGCGGTCGGCAAAATGGAAGGCGTGGCGGAGGTCGGCGTCAATATTGCTTTGGAGCGGTCGGTCGTCCTGCTGGATGCGAAGCGGGTCCGGGTAGAGGAAGTCGCAGCCCGGATCGAACAGCTCGGATATAGCGTCCGTCCGCTGCATCCGGCCGATGGGAAAATCAACGGCCATAGCAACGAGGAAATTCGTCGCAGCCGGGCGATGTTTCTGCTTTCGCTTGCTTTTACGCTGCCTTTCTTCTGGGCGATGGTCCCTCATCATGTTGGTTCTTCCTCGACCTGGGTGCCCGAGCTGCTGGCAAACCCATGGTTTCAGCTTGCGCTTGCCGTTCCGGTGCAGTTCGGTTTCGGTCTCCCTTTTTACATCCGGGCCTACGAAGCTTTGAAAAACGGAAGCGCGAATATGGATGTGCTGATTGTACTGGGCACGTCAACGGCCTTTTTGTATAGTCATTATTTGTTGTTTCATCCCGGGCAGGCCATGACGGGGAGCGGGCACCATAGCCCGTACTATTTCGATACGAGCACCATGATTATTACGATCGTATGGCTTGGCCGATGGATCGAAGCGTCCGCCCGGAAGCGTACGGCGGATAGCCTCTCGCAGCTTCATGCGATGCAGACGGACACGGCTTGCATGCTGATCCCGGACGGCGAACGCCGGGTCCCGGTAAGCACGTTGAAGGAGGGCGACCTGCTCCGCGTCCGTCCCGGCGAGCGGGTGCCTCTCGACGGCATCGTCGTGCAGGGGACATCCCCGGTGGACGAATCGCTAATAACCGGAGAAAGCATGCCTGTGAACAAACGAAAAGGAAACCGCGTCATCGGCGGAACCTTGAACGGTTCCGGCGTGCTGGAAATCCGCGTCCTGCGAACCGGCGGTCAAAGCACGGTAGCCCGGATGATTCGGATGGTGGAAGAAGCACAGAATGGGAAGGCGCCGATTCAGCGCGTTGCCGACAAAATTGCTGCTGTGTTTGTTCCGGTTATTGCCGTTACGGCCGTGTGCACCTTTTTGTACTGGTACGGATTGGGCGAGCCGGGTGCTGCGGGCGGGGCTTTGGAGAAGGCTATTGCCGTGCTGCTGATTGCTTGTCCATGCGCTTTGGGACTGGCAACACCGGTATCCATTCTGGTCGCATCGGGCCGTGCGGCTCAGAAGGGGATCGTTTACAAGGAAGGGGCCGCACTGGAGCGGCTTCATCAAACGGACATTCTTCTGTTCGATAAAACGGGGACGGTGACGTTCGGGACGCCCAAGGTGACCGATGTGATTGCCGCAGAAGGCGAAACGCAGGCCACGCTGTTGAGCAAGCTCGCGGGCGCGGAACAGCTCTCCGAGCACCCGCTCTCGCGTGCGGTTGTCGAAGAGGCCGAGAGGCGGGGATTGCGGGTGCCTGACTGCGGCAGCTTTTTGGCTGTTCCCGGTTGCGGGGTTCGGGCCGATGTGCTCGGATGCGGGATCGTCGCGGGGACTCGGCGTTGGCTGGAGGAGCAGGGCATCCCTTTTGCGGATACGGAAAAGGTTGCCGGTCCGCTGCGCAGCCAAGGGAAGCAGTTGATCTATGTGGCAGTGGACGGCCGTCCGGCCGGGGTCGTCGCTCTCGCCGATACGCTTCGGCCGACGGCGTCATCGGCGCTTCGGCAGCTCAAACAGCAAGGAATGGACATCCGGCTGGTGACCGGAGATCATGCTGCGGCGGCCAAAGCGGTTGCGGAAAGGCTTGGGAATGTGCCGTATTACGCGGATATGCTTCCGGACCAGAAGCTCGGGCTCATCCGCCGGCTGCAGAGCCAAGGGAAGCGGGTAACCATGGTTGGTGACGGCGTAAACGACGCGCCGGCGCTCGCGGCCGCAGATATCGGCGTAGCCGTCGGTAACGGAACGGATGTGGCCAAGGCAGCGGCTGATGTGCACTTGTTAAAAAGCGACTTGAAAGCTATGGCCGACGCTGTAAGGATCAGCCGAAAGACGATGAGAAATATTTACCAAAATATGGCATTATCTTTCTGCTATAACGCTTTGGCGATTCCTGCGGCCTTAAGCGGTCATCTGGCGCCATGGATGGCCTGCACGGCAATGGCTTTAAGCTCTTTGACGGTAATTATTAACGCACTTCGACTGAAACGGGTGTAATTCCCTTCATTCCAAGCGAAGAAGGCGGGGAAGAAAAGATGGCGATCGGCATTCATGATCTGACGCTGGCTTGGCTTGCCGGATTGCTCGGCGCGCCGCACTGCATCGGGATGTGCGGCGCGACTGTCTCCGGTTTTGCGTTGCAAGCGAAGGCGAGTCCGCTGCGCTCCGTACTGGCTTACAATGCCGGCCGGATTGCTACCTACGCCGCGCTCGGGGCGTTTATGGGCGCGGTCGGCTCGTTCGTCGATGGTGCGGGGAAGCTGGCGAATGTGCAGGGGACAGCGAGCTTATTGGGCGGCTGTCTTATTTTGCTGTGGGCTTTGCGGCGTATCGCTCTCCCGCTGCATCGACTGGACCCGCATCGGCTGCCGCTTTTCCGGCGGCTTACGGCGAGGTACCGAACGACTGAGGAGGCCGGTGCCGCGGTCGTAAGCGGGCTGCTGCTCGGATTCCTTCCCTGCGGGTTGACCTATGCCATGGAAATGAATGCGGCGGCAAGCGCAAGTCCGCTGCATGGCTTGCTGCTTATGCTGCTGTTCGGTTTGGGGACCGTGCCTGCGCTGGTTTCCGTCGGACTGTTTGCGGGCAAATTAAACAAGCGGCTGCGGAGCAAGGCCGTAATGGCCGGGCAATTCGTAGCCGTCTGGATCGGAGTGCTGTCCGTGCTGCGGGGCTTGGCTGCGGCCGGATGGATTCCCAGTGTTCATCCCTGGCTTTGGTGATAAATTGTAAGGGATTGTCCGCAAAACCGTCATAAATAAAGTGAAAAATAGCCCCGGGGAGTCATAGGCGCACGCCGGACGATTCGATACAGTGGAAGCAGGCTAGGGAAAAAAACGGATATTATCGGACGGCGGCAAAAGGAAACCGGACCCGGAGCGATTTGTCTCCGACCGTCATCGATACGTCGGCAACGGACGAGCCCGCCATGAGCGGAATGCCTTCGCCGACGTACCGGCCGGCCTCCGTTTCCGTCAGGGTAAAGGGGCTCTCCCCGCATAGCATTTGCGGCATCGAGATGGTGGCGCCCCCGGTCGCGCCGCTTACCGGCCGTCCGGCCGCGTCGCGAAGCGTGACGGTAAATGTGCCGGGCTTCAGCGCTGTGGTCGGGATCGGGTGAAGCGACACTTGAATGCGGTAGCCTTCTACCATAAAATCCGAGACCGGAGGGAACTGCGGAGAGGTGGCGGCGAATTGCCGGAAACCGAACCAAGTCCCCGCGACGATCATGGCGCCGAGGCCGAAGAGGCGAAGCCAAGCGATGTTGGGCATAGCGACCGTATCCCTGCCTTTCCGGGAGTATCGTTTCATATGTATCCCGGGTCAAGCTCCAATATTCCTCAAAATAAAGGTGGTAATGGTCATGAAGCGAGCCTGGATCCCATTGGCAGCCGGATTGCTATTGTTAGCCGGACTTGCAACGGCTTGCGGCGGGGACAAAAGCGGTGCACCGGCGAGCGCCCCCTCCAAAAAGGCAGCCGGCGAAGCGTCCAGCGCGGAGGCGATTTACAAGGCGAACTGCGTCTCCTGTCACCGGGCCGATCTCTCGGGCAAAGTCGGGCCCAATCTTCAGAAGACGGGGGCCAAGCTGAGCCAAGAACAAATCACGGCCAAGATTCAGAACGGAGGCGGAGGAATGCCCTCCTACAAAAACACGTTGAAGGAGCCGGAAGTTCAGGCATTGACGGAGTGGTTGTCCGCCAAGAAGTAAACGAAGGGAGCGCGTCCCGCCGAACGGACGCCTCTCTTTTTTTGGTTAACCTGGAGGAGAGAAGGCGGTATAGCGGCGGTCGTTTCATGAAATTGTCAAGGTTATCGCAGCAGCGGAGTATTTTTCCGTTGGAAATTGTGGTATTTTGGTAAGCAAACGGTTAAACTATACTGTTGATTCGAAAGGGGTTTGAACAGAAGCTATGGCAACTATCATTTTGATCGTTTGCTTGCTTGTTATGGGCACGTTTTTCAGCTTGGCTTTCGTGTGGCTGTTTCAGAAAAAAAAGGGACTTGCCATCAGCTTTACGATTTTGGGCCTCGTAAGCGCATTCGTGTTCTATTACGCGATTTTTCAGGGCTGGCTTGAGCTGCCGGAGCAGTACGGATGAGCAACGGACGCAAGCGTGCTGACGTTCTTCCGGGCGCCGAGGTGCTCATCGTCCTGAAGCAGGATCAGCGGACGGGGAAGCTGACGCGGGGTATCGTGAAGGATCTGCTGACGAACTCGGCGACGCATCCGCACGGCATCAAGGTGCGTTTGACAGACGGACAAGTCGGCCGGGTCAAGGAAATCGTCAATCCGGCAACGACGAAACAGGAATAGAAATAATCGTGCCTCTTCCCGCGTATCCTGTAGCATCCGGGATAAAAAAGCGAAGGGGAGAGCGTCTTTATGTCGGTTTGTCCGCTCCCGCCGGTGCCATATGTTCCGCTTCCGCCGGCTCATGCCCACGCGTTCATTGGCTTGACCTCCGTGGCACGGGGACATGTCCATAGAATCGAGATGTTCGTCTATGCCACGAATGGAGACGGGACGGATGAGCACGTTCATAGGTATCAAGGGCATACAAGCAACGTTTCCGGCCACTTTCACCGTTTCATCGGGCTTACGGGACCGCCGATTATGCTGCCGGACGGCTCTCATTATCATGAGATCGACGCGCTGACGGACGACGAGCCGTTCGAGTTTAAGCAAAATTATTACAAGACCGTGCTATCGGTCAAAAGGCACGAGCACAAGTTTGCCGGACGAACGGGAACGGGGATCGGTTATGAGCCTCCGGGCTGGTGAGTTATTTTTCTGACGCGGATTTGGACGATCCGGGTCTTTTTTTGTTGGCCTTGTTTGCTTTGAAATTCAATGTATTCGGATCGACATTGTAAACATAAATTCATTGTGATTGAAACTAAGAAAACTGCGATAAATCTCAGCTCATTCCATAGGGCTGATTTTGTTGTGTTTAGGGTCATTCAGGAAAATGGATGAAAACATTATTCCAAAATGAATTAAAGTGAGGTATACTTAAATGGACAACGGGGAACGGGGGGAGCGGGATGAAATCATGGCTGAGGAAACTGAGGCCGCTGGGGTCGATCTTCTGGACCTTTTGCAAAATCAGTCCGGTCACATTCGGCGGCGGTTACGCGATGATCCCTGTCATGGAACGGGAGGTCGTCGGCAAACGGCGCTGGATTGAACCCGACGAGATGAGCGGCGTCTTATCGATAGCCGGATCGGCTCCGGGCGGCGTAGGCGTCAATGCGGCGGCGTTCATCGGTTACCGGCTGGCCGGGGTGCCGGGAGCCGCGGTGGCGGTCGGCGGAATGACGCTGCCGGCTTTTTTGATCGTATTTTTGCTGAGCCTTGTGTTTCGAGAGATCTATGACCTGCCGAAAATGGCTGCAGCCTTTCAAGGCATTCAAGCGGCGATTGCGGCCTTGATCATCATTTCGGCGTATAACATGGGAAAAAGCGCCGTCGTGGACCGTACGACGCTGGCTACGGCGGCTTTCACGGTCTTGCTGCTGCTTGTTTTTCATGTGCATCCGATGCTGGTTATTTTGCTCGGACTCGTGATCGGGCATCTGCTTGTCCGCGTGAAACGAAAGCTCGGCTATCGCGCGCTCGAACCTAAGGACGAGGAACCTCCGGCGGCCGGAAACGGCTATAAATATGCGGATTACTTTATTGCGGACGGGATTTAAAACGGGGTGACGGTTATGCTATGGAGTTTGTTTGCAGTATTTCTTAAAATCGGTCTTGTTTCGTTCGGCGGAGGGTATGCGATGATTCCGCTGATCCGGCAAGAGGTGCTGCTCCACGGTTGGATGGAGGAGCGGCAGTTTACGGATACCGTCGCGTTGGCGGGAATGGCCCCGGGGCCGATTGCGACGAACAGCGCCACCTTGATCGGCTACGAAGCCGCCGGCGTTCCCGGAGCGATCCTGTCGACGCTCGGCATGGTGCTGCCGTCGCTGGCAATTATCGTGCTTATCGCCGCGTTCTTTTTCCGAATGCAGCAGCGGCAGTGGGTCAAAGCGACGTTCTACGGGCTGAAGCCGGTGGTGACCGGGATGATCGTCTACGCGGCGATTCACTTCAGCTTGCCGGGAAGCGGAGCCGATTGGATGAGCTGGCATACGGTCGGGATGCTGATCATTTTGGCGGTATGTCTCGGCGCTCTGATCAAATACCGCTTGCATCCGCTCGCAGTGATCGTCCTTTCGGGCGTGCTCGGAATTGCTTTTTTTCAATAAAGCGAGAATTGTATAGGATGAGCCCTGTTAGGGGCTGTTTAGAAAGTGGTCATATAGAAAAATATACGGAGGTGGGGTATCTACTGGAGGAGCGATAGCGTTCGCCTTTGTCTGCGGGAAATACCCGCTACTAAGCGGCTTCTAATAAAATTTCCCGCTGACAACAGTGACCGGAAGTAGATACCCCCCCCTCGTACACCTCTATTACCTCACTAGATTACTTTCTCAACACTCTGAGCCCTGTTAGGGGGCTTTCTTTGTGCGGTTGTGGTACAATAAAAACCGAATTTGCCGTACGTTGGAGTGAACGAATATGGGAGAACTGCCGATAGATCGCGTTTTAACGCATTTGAAGGAGAAGCTGGGCGAGCATACAAATGCCGTACTGGTAGCGCCGCCCGGCGCAGGCAAGACGACTCGGGTGCCGCTTGCGCTGTTGGAAGAGCCGTGGGTGGCCGGGCGCAAAATTATGATGTTGGAGCCGCGTCGGCTGGCCGCGAGAGCCGCTGCCCGGTACATGGCGGCCCGGCTCGGAGAGCAGGTCGGCCAAACGGTGGGCTACCGGGTCCGGCTGGATACGAAGGTCGGACCGAAAACGCGCATCGAAGTCATCACGGAGGGCGTGCTTACGCGCCTGCTGCAGGCCGATCCCGCGCTTGAGGACGTGGCCGTCGTTATTTTTGACGAATTTCATGAACGAAGCTTGCATGCGGATCTGGGCTTGGCGTTTGCTCTGGAGTCGCAAGCGGTGCTGCGGGACGACCTGCGCATCCTGGTCATGTCGGCTACGCTGGACGCGGCTCCGGTCGCCGCGCTGATGCGCCATGCGCCGGTTGTGGTCAGCGAGGGCCGCAGTTATCCCGTGGAGACGCGGTATTTAAGCAAGCCTGTGGAAGGGAAGCTGGAGCCGGCGTTGGCTGCGTGCATCCGTCAGGCGCTGGCTGCCGAAGAAGGGGATCTGTTGGCGTTTTTGCCCGGCGCGGGGGAAATTCGGCGCGTGGAACGGCTGTTGCTTGAAGCGGGACTCGGTTCGCAGGTGCGGATCGCTCCACTGTACGGGCAGCTTGCTCAAGGGGAGCAGGACGCGGCCATTGCGCCGAGCGTGCCGGGGCAGCGCAAGGTCGTGCTCGCCACCTCCATCGCCGAAACGAGCTTAACCGTAGAAGGGGTGCGCATCGTCGTCGACGGCGGCCGGATGCGCGTACCGCGGTTCTCGCCCCGGACGGGCATGACGCGGCTGGAGACGGTCACCGTCTCGCGGGATTCGGCAGATCAGCGCCGCGGGCGCGCCGGACGTACGTCTCCCGGCGTGTGTTACCGGCTCTGGACGGAGCAGGAGGATCGCCGACTGGCGCCTCACCGGGCGCCCGAGATCATGGAAGCGGATCTGGCCGCTCTTGCGCTTGAGCTTGCCGCTTGGGGCGTCGCCGATCCGGCGCAGCTCGCTTGGCTGACGCCGCCGCCTGCAGCCGCTTTTGGTCAGGCGGTGGCGCTTTTAAAGCAGCTCGGCGCACTGGGGGACGACGGAGCGATTACCCCGCACGGCCGCCGAATGGCCGAGCTAGGCGTATCGCCCAGGCTCGCGCACATGATGTTGCGGGCGGTGCCGCTCGGGCTTGGCGGGCTGTCCTGCGAGCTGGCCGCGCTGTTAAGCGACCGCGACCTGCTGCGTTCCCGGCCGGACTCGCCCAATGCGGACCTGCGGCTGCGCGTGGAGGCGCTTCGCGGAGCGGGCGGCGCCGTACAGGCGGCAGATCCGGCGGCCCGCCGCCGAATCGCGGCGGAGGCCGAGCAGGGGAAGCGCGCGCTGGGCCTGCCGCTTGAGCAAAGAGCCGAAGTGAACGCCTGCGGAATGCTGCTTGCGTTCGCCTATCCCGACCGGATCGCGCAAAATAAAGGAAGCGGACGCTACCTGCTGAGCGGGGGCAGGGGAGGGTCGTTTTCGGGTCCTCAGCCGCTCTACGGCGAGAAATATTTAGTCGTCGCGGAGCTGGATGACCAGGGGGCGGACGGCCGCATCGATCTGGCGGCCCCGATCTCGGAGGAGCAGCTCCACCGGGTATTCGCGGGCGATATCGAAACGGAGACCGCAGTCGCGTGGGACCGGACGGCTCAAGCGGTTCGCGCCCGCAAACGGGAGAAGCTCGGCGCGCTTACCTTGCGGGAGGCGCCGGTGGAAGCCCCGGACCCGGAGCAGGTGCTGAACGCGCTGCTTGAGGGTATCGCGGCCGAAGGCTTGTCTATTCTGCCGTGGACCAAGGCGGCGAAGCAGCTGCGCGAGCGCATCGGCTTCATGCACAGGGTGGACCCGGCTTGGCCCGATGTTTCCGACGAGGCGCTGCTCGCGGGGCTGAAGGAATGGCTCGGCCCGCATCTGTACGGGCTCAAAAGCCGGGATGACCTGCAGCGGCTCTCGATGGCCGCGATTCTGGACGGCATGCTCCCGTGGCCGCAGCGGCAGCAGCTGGACGACTTCGTGCCGACGCACATTACGGTGCCGAGCGGCTCGCGGATCCCGGTCGATTACAGCGATCCGGTGTCGCCGGTGCTGGCCGTGAGGCTCCAGGAGCTGTTCGGACTGCGGGAAACGCCGCGCATCGGGGGCGGCAAGGTGCCGCTGCTGCTGCATCTGCTTTCCCCGGCACATCGGCCGGTACAGGTCACGCGCGATTTGGCGAGCTTTTGGCAGGACGCCTATTTTGAAGTGAAGAAGGATTTGAAGGGCCGCTATCCGAAGCACGTATGGCCTGATGATCCGCTCGCGGCTTTGCCGACCAACCGCGCCAAGCCGCGCGTATAACTCGCTTTAGCTTTAGAAGGACGAATAAATGAGGCGGTACCATGTCCGTCCCATCCGGCTGTTCTGCCGGGCGGGAAGGGAGACATGGGCCGCCTCTTTCGCCGTATTATTTCCAATTCCGGTAACCTTGGGACTGGCCGATTCTCACAAGGATCCAGCCGAAGTAGATGATGGCTCCGGCCAGGATCAGGCTGATGAACTTCGGCAGCCAGAAGATGATGAGCGCCGCGCCTGCCAGCATGACCAAGCCGCTGCACACGCGCTTGAGCGTCGTGTCCGCCGTTCTCCACAGCCAGTAGCCGAAGGCGATCATAGCTAGAGCAAAAATATACCCGAATAATCCGCTGATGCCGCCCCAACCGATCAATCCGATGATGCCAATCCCCATCAGGACGAAGCCGCCTATCGTCTGTATGTTCCATTTCAACTTCATCGTCGTCACCTGACTTTCGTTCGTTTAGATCTTGTCTCTATTGTATACGAATTGCATGTCCGGTAAAACCGTCCGAAGGCGGTACGGAAGCTGGACTTTAGTCGGGGAGACCGGGTGGATGGGGGCAATCCGGCTTTTGCCACAGATTCGACACGGATGATACGCGAAACCGGGAAAATGGCGGCTTGGACAGGCGGGCGGCGAGCTTTTTTCATGGGGCTGGGTTATAATGGAGAAAAAATGCAGCGGAAGAGGACGACATGACGACGAATCAAGCGATACAAGAAGAAGCGGCGACGTTTGTAGCGTCGTGCTATGAAGAGTTGGGCAAAAGCGGAGAGGAAACGCGTCGGCGGCTCGCGGACGTTCGGGAAGAGCTTTCCCGGCGCGGAACTTACGAGCTTACCTACGAGGAGCTTGCGCACGGCGCGAGAATGGCTTGGCGAAACAGCAACCGCTGTATCGGCAGGTTATTCTGGCCGTCGCTAAACGTGTTTGACGAGAGAGGGCTGGAGCGGGAAGACGACATTGCGGAAGCGATATTCCGCCATATCGCCTATGGGACCAATGGCGGCATGATCAGGCCGTCGATCACGGTGTTTGCCGCCGAAACGGACGAGCGGCGTATTCGCATCTGGAACCATCAGCTGATCCGCTATGCCGGGTATGAAACCGGGAACGGGATCGTCGGCGATCCGGCCTCCGTCCGGTTCACGAAAGCATGCATGAGCCTTGGCTGGAGGGGAGCGGGCACGCCGTTCGACGTGCTGCCGCTGGTCGTCCAAGTGAACGGGCGGCACCCCCGTTGGTATCCGATTCCCGACAATTTGGTGCTTGAGGTGCCCATTCGACACCCGGAATACGATTCGTTCGCCGGGCTGGGGCTCAAATGGTACGCCGTTCCGTTTATTTCCGACATGCTGTTGGACATTGGCGGCATCCGGCATACGGCGGCGCCGTTCAACGGTTGGTACATGGGAACGGAAATCGGCGCGCGCAATTTGGCCGATCCGGACCGTTACCATATGCTGCCGAAGGTGGCCGAGCTGCTGAAGCTGGACACGTCGACCAACGTCTCCCTGTGGAAGGACAGAGCGCTCGTCGAGTTGAATGCGGCGGTTCTTCATTCCTTTAAGGCGGCAGGGGTCAGCATCATAGATCACCATACGGCGGCGGAGCAGTTCCGGCGGTTCGAGCAGCAGGAAGAGCGGAGCGGTCGCCCGCTAACCGGGGATTGGACGTGGCTGATTCCTCCGGTTTCCCCGGCGGCGACGCATATTTTCCACCGGTCCTACGACGATCGCATCGTCAAGCCGAATTATTTTCGCCAAGATTGCCCGTACGACATCATGGACGCCGGCGAAGCCAAGGCACAGGCGGACCCGTCGGCCGATGTGCCGACCTGAGGCTGAGGAGCGGTAAGATGTCCATTTCTTACAGACCGCGGCTTTTCTTATTGTCCGGCATGGCGACGGCGCCGAATTTTATGGAAACGTTCGGAGAGCAGCTGTGCCGCAGGCTGGAGGCGAAGGGATTCCAGCCGGAGTACCGGCTGCTGTTCCCTTACGGCGACTGGAGCCGGAGAACTGCGGCTCAGATGCTGGAAATCTACCGGGATTTGCGGCTGAGACCGCAGGCGGCCGCGCGCTCGTTCGGAGGCCGTAGGGCGGCGGAGGCGATCCGCAGCATGTGCGGCGACGGCTTCCCCGTCCTGATCGGGCACAGCGGAGGCGGAGTGGCGGGTGTGCAGGCGGCCGAGCTGCTGCGCCCGGCGCTTTCCCTGCCGGGTATCCAGACGGTGCAGATCGGCTCTCCGAAATGCCCGGTAAGCCCCGCAGGCCGGGAACGGACGCTTTACATACGCGGCATCGGCGCGAAAGGCGGCGATCCGATCGCCCGGCTTGGTTCGTGGGGCGGCTGGGTAGCGGAAGGCTCCAGGCTTCGTCACCGGTTCCGGTACGACCGCTTCAAGCATGCGCCGGCGAATCGGATCAACCTGGCACTGACGGGCGGGCATCCGGACTATTTTCGCGGCCACGAGCCGTTCGTGAATCCGGACGGACGAACCAATCTGCAGATTGTTGCCGATTGTACGACGGCTTGGCTGTTAGAGCGATGGGACTCGGAAAATGGGGCTTGACATTTATTTTAAATATGTCATAATGACATTATCGAAAGGATAGAGTTGATAGTCTCATGAATACAGACGCATGGAAAGGGAAGGTGCCCTTATGAAAGCTCTCGTTGTGATCGATTATACAGTCGATTTTGTTACCGGCAAGCTGCCGTGCGGGCAGCCGGCGATCGATTTGGAGCAAAGAATCGCCGAATTGACGGAACGGTTTGTCGAAGGAGGCGATCTGGTCGTCATGGCCGTCGACCTTCATGAGGAAAATGACGCGTATCATCCGGAACACAAGCTGTTTCCGCCGCATAACATCCGCTTTACGGAGGGCCGCAAGCTGTATGGCCGGCTTCACGAAGTCTATTCGGCGCGCCAGGACCGCATTCATTGGATGGACAAAACGAGATACAGCGCCTTCTGCGGGACGGATCTGGAGCTGCGGCTGCGGGCCCGCGGCATCGACGAGGTGCACCTGATCGGCGTCTGTACGGACATTTGCGTGCTGCATACTGCCGTGGATGCCTATAACAAGGGATATAAAATCGTTGTTCATGAGGACGCGGTCGCGAGCTTCAATCCGGCCGGACACGAATGGGCACTGACTCATTTTAAGAACGTGCTGGGCGCCGAAGTCGTCCGCGCTGCGGATAAAAACGTCTAACGAAGCGAGAGGGGAACTACGATGAGCTGCGACAATTTGACGCTTCATACGGATAAATATCAAATCAACATGATGTACGCCCACTGGTTCAACGGTTCGATGGACCGCAAGGCGGTGTTCGAGGCTTACTTCCGCAAGCTGCCGTTCGGCAACGGATATGCCGTGTTTGCCGGTCTGCAGCGCATCGTCGAGTATATTCAGCACCTGCGATTCGACGAAGCGTCGATCCGATACTTGGCGGAGCAGGAGGAGAATTACGACCCGGCCTTCTTGGAAAAGCTGCGTCAGTTCCGATTTACCGGTTCGTTATGGTCGGTGGAGGAAGGATCGCTGGTGTTTCCGAATGAGCCGTTGATCCGGGTCGAAGCGAGTGTCTTTGAAGCGCAGCTGCTGGAAACGGCGATCTTGAACTTCATGAACTACCAGACGCTGATCGCGACCAAGGCGTCGCGCATCCGGCAGGTCGCGCCGGACGATGTGCTGATGGAATTCGGCACGCGGCGGGCCCAAGAGGCGGATGCGGCGGTATGGGGCGCGCGGGCGACTTATATCGCTGGCTTCGACGCCACTTCGAACATGAGAGCGGGCATGATGTTCGGCATTCCGACGAAGGGCACGCACGCGCACGCTTGGGTACAGGACCATGATTCGGAGGAAGAGGCGTTCCGGAAATTCTCGGCCGCGCTGCCTGATCAGGTCACGCTGCTGGTCGACACGTACGATACGATCAAAAGCGGCGTGCCGCATGCGATCGAAACGGCCAAATGGCTGCAAAGCCAGGGCAAACGGATGAGCGCGATCCGGCTCGACAGCGGGGACTTGGCTTATCTGTCGAAAACGGCGCGCGCGATGCTGGACGAAGCGGGGCTGCAGGATGTCAAAATCGTCGCTTCCAATGATTTGGACGAGAACATTATTTTCAACCTGAAAGCCCAAGGGGCGAGAATCGACAGCTGGGGAGTCGGCACAAAGCTGATTACGGCGGCCGATCAGCCCGCGCTGGGCGGTGTGTACAAGCTGGTGGCCCGCGAGCGGGAGGACGGTTTCGTACCGGTCATCAAAATTTCGGGCAATCCGGAAAAAGTGACGACGCCGGGCATTAAGGACGTCTACCGCATCGTCAATCGCGAGACCAACAAGGCGATGGCGGACTATATCGCGCTGACGGACGAAGACGATGTGCAGCAGAGCAAGCCGCTGAAGCTGTTCGACCCGGTGCACCCTTATATTTCGAAAACGGTGAAGCAATACGAAGCGCAGCCGATGCTTCGTCCGATTTTCGCGAATGGCAAGCAGGTGTACGAGCTGCCCACGCTGGAGACGATCCGCGAGCATCACCGGAATCAGCTGACCTTATTCTGGCCGGAATATTTACGCAAACTGAATCCGGAAGTATATCCCGTTGACCTGAGCCCTAAAGCTTGGGACCAGAAGATGGAGCTGATTCGCAAACATAAAGAATAGGACGGCGTACGCAGTCGTCTTTCATTGGAGCCTGAAAAAGTCAGGCTCCTTTTTGCGTTCCGGTAAAAAAAGATGGTTCGTTTCGCAATGTTATAGTATTATTATCCATATAAGTTTTATTATGTATTAATTGTATTGTTTTACTTTTGTATTCACTAAAATTTTCGGGAGGAAACGGAGATGCTGTTCAAAACACAAAATCGGCAAATCATCGTCATGATCGTGTTAGGCTTGCTAACCAGTGCGATTTTTCCCTTTTCGGCTTCGGCCGGTCTGGTTAGTTGGGGCGGAGATACGGCCGGTGTCGAAAAAACAAAAACACCGACGATAGACGGAGATCTCTATGATGATGACCCCTATTTAAGAGGCTGGGCCGAACCGGATGCTACAGTAACGTTCCAACGGTCGGACGGGACCTACAGGGTGGGGACCGCCAAATGGGACGGCGAGTATATGATCTATCACGACTACGATAGGTGGCCATGGATACTTAAAGGAGGGGAGCAATTGGCCCTTTGGGCGCAGGCTCCGGGAAAAACGGTTAGCGATACCGTGTATATCCCGGTACTGCCATCGGTGCAGACGTCTAAGCCAACCGTCACAGGGAATGTCTATATAAATGGGGGGTGGCTTAGCGGCACAACGGAACCCGGTAAGCTCGTATATATTAGATTGAAAAACAATTCCGGAGACGTGGTAGGGAGCGCTTCAACGGAAACCGGCTTTTATACGATGCAAGTCAAGCCGTCCTACCCCATAACCGCCAGGGAAAAACTGCAATTGGTAGCGGAAGCAATGGGCGCCGGGATAAGGGAAAGCGACCCGGTCACGGTTACGGTCTTGCCGCTAAAAGGAAAAACGGCGGCTCCTACCGTAGCGGGGGGAGTCTATGAACGCTCGTTGAGGGGGCTCACCGAGCCCGGGTCCGTCGTAACGATCCAACGAGCCAGCGGCTTGGAGTCCCAAGTGACGTCATCCCGGGAAGACGGAACGTTTTCCGTAGACCTGAACATCGATTCTTATAAACTGGGAGAAAAGCTGAAATTAACGGCGGTAACCTATGGTAAAACGGTTAGTGATCCGGTTTACGCCATTGTTCAACCCTCACCCAAAAGCTCAGTCCCGACCGTATCGGGAAATGTTTATTCGAATGGCCCATGGATTAGCGGCAGCACGGAACCGAATACGCGCGTTTTCGTGCGATTGAAAAAAGCGGACGGAACTCATATCCTAGGGGATTGGACAACTAACGGCTCGTATTCTATTAAAAGTCTACGGACCGTCCCAATGGAAAAGCTGTACGTAACGGCTATGGCCGATGGGAAAAAGGAGAGCGACCCGGTTCCGGTAACCACCATCCCGACTGTGGGGAAAACGGATGCGCCTGCGATAATCGGTCATGTAGACGCAGTAAACGGGATTCTCACCGGGAAAGCCGAACCCGAATCGGAAATAACGATTAATCGACCGAACTATCAGCTTCATAGCCAGCCCTCCCAAACCGACGGTTCCTTTTCCATAGATCTGCATTGGTATCAGCTCCGCGTTGGCGAGCAGCTAACGGTTACGGCGGAAACGGTCGGGAAAGGGATCAGCGATGAGGTTACATTCACCGTTCAGCCGGCGCCGTAAATCACCGGATCAGTCTGGATAACGAGTGTTTGGATGAAGTGTCAAGCTTCCTTATGCGACCGGCGCGTTTTAAAACTGATGAACTTGCGAGATTGGAGCCTGCAATATGTCAGGCTCCTTTTTTAATGCTCGCCTTTCACGTTCCGGCTGTATCGCCCGGATGCTATGATTCGTGTAATAGATACACTTAAAAAACACATTTATCAAGTAACATAAGCTTGATACAGCTTGTTTCATGGGATTACGTCGAAATCAAATTCAGACCCGCCAAAAGACCATTCCAGGAGGTGAAGAAACGAAATGAACATCACCGTCGAACAAGTGCTGTCCATTTATCCGTTGTCCGAAGGAAAGCTTGTTGCCGGACAAAGCGGTGCGTCGCGCCTCGTGAAGTCTGTTAAAGTCATGGATACGCCGGATATTGCCAATTGGATCAAAGAAGGCGAGATGGTATTCACGACCGCTTATTTGATGAAAGACATCCCGGATGATGCTATTTCTCTGCTTCGTAAGTTGAACCATCGCCGCTCGGCCGGACTCGGAATTAAGATCGGCCGCTTTTGGGACGAAGTGCCCGAGCCGATCCTTGAAGAAGCCAACCGCCTCGATTTCCCTCTGATCAAATTACCTTATGAAAGTTCTTTTTCAGACCATTTGCACGGACTGTTTCATGTTGAAATGCAATATCATACGCAAATTCTTCACACCGTGCTCGACAAACAAAAGAGACTGATGCAATTCGCACTTAGGCCGGATCGGATAAACCATTTTTTTCAGAAGCTTCTGGGGATCTTAGGGTACCCGATCGCCGTTGTCGGTTCCCGCGGTCAACTCGTATTCAATGCGACTTCTTTCGGAGCTCCGCAGCTGCTGCACGGCTGGCCGTGGGAGAAAGAGGCGCAGTGGGCGTTTGTGGAAGAGAGCCGATGTTTTCGTGTTCCGCTTACGGAGCACGAGGAGTGTACCGGCTATATGGTCATTTTTCCGGAGAACCCCCATCCGGTAAAGGTGGAGGAAGAGTTGTTTCTGCAAACGGCGGAAATTATTTCGTATCATATGGGAGTGATCTTCAACGAATACCGCAACCACGCGGCGCAAAACGATCTGGGGGCGCTGCTGGGCCGGTATTTGCGGGGGAGCGGTACGATTGAAGCTCTGACGGAAGAAGCGGCCCGGCAGGGGATTCCGCTGTTTCAGGGCGCGTATCGCGGACTGCTTGTCCTCGTATCGCCGGAAGCGGGCTGCGGGGAGAAGGAGAGGCTGCTGCGGAATATCCGCGAGGAAATGCAGTATCACCCGGAGCTCAAGGAGATGGCCGTTATTCATTTTTATATTCAAGAGGGCTTGTTCTCCATCTTTCTGGTCGATGCCCCCGGGGCCGACGGGAAGCTGACCGACTTGCTGCGTTCGTGTCTGCGCGGGGTGCTGCAGGAGGACAGCGGCGCTCCGCTTCGGATCTGTGTCAGCAATAAGAAGAACAGGCCGGGCCAACTTCGGGATGCTTACAAAGAATGCTTGGAGACGTCCCGGCTGGCTGACCGGCTCGGTATTCGGGACGCCGTGGTGCAGTTCGGGTCGGTCGAGCTCGCGTACTTGTTCCAGCATGTCCCCAGGGAGCATATGCAGATATACGTCAACGAGGTACTGGAGATGCTCTTGAAGAAGGACCCGGAATACTCGCAGGAAATGCTGCGTACGCTGGAAACGTTCATAGAGAACGACGGGCAAGTTAACGAGACGGCCAAACAGCTGCTGATTCACCGCAATACGGCGGCTTACCGGCTGGAGAAGGTTGGCGAACTGCTGGAAGTCGATTACAAAACAATTAACGATTTGCTTCGCTTGAAGCTGGCGTTTACTTTTAGACAAATGCTGAAGCCGATGTAAACCGTCCCGCTATTGCGTTGAAAGGAAGCCCAGGAAAGCTGCCCGACCGGCTCAATCGAGCGCCCCGGCCGGATTCTGATTCCGGCTGGGCGGCTGCTGAGATGCAGGAACGGTCATCTAGAGTGTGAAGGAATTACTTGACATATTTTAGCGAGAAGGCTTACAATTTTATCAAGCGCCGCTTGCAGGACAAGGACGCAGATGACATCTTTACTGATAAAGGCAAACCTGTTGAAAAGCGGGGACGCAAAGCTCCGGGTCTAAGGCATAAGTTATGCGATGACGGCCGAGCCGCCAAAGAGGGATGCAGCTTAAACGTACGCTCCGTTCCGTTTAAGATTGCGGGGCTATTTGTCATGCACCGCAAGAACAAACGTGAAACCAGTGTATTTTCCCGGTTAAGGAAAAATGGGCATGCAAACGTTTTCCCCTCCTTGGAATTGCAGTATAATACAGTCAACTTTATATACTCTTTCCATTACTAAGTACCGGAGGCGTATCATGCGAGTTCACGAAATTGTTATTTCCGATGATCTGCGGCCCGAATATTTGCAGCAAATCGTGCAGTATGCCAACCAATACCGTTCCGACATTAAAATCCGTTTCGAGGCGGAGTGTATGCAGCTTGATGCCAAGAGCATCCTCGGAATGATGCTCATTCCGATCCGGCGCGGGACGAGATTGACGATCCAGACGAAAGGCGCCGACGAAGAGGAAGCGATCGAAATGATGAGCTCTATGCTGGAGAACAAGGAGCGTCAAGTATGATCTTGCCGAATGGAGGCGTCGGGGTCGGCTCCGACCATGTGGAGCGGCTTGTCCGCAGCTACCGCCGGTTGACGGGAAACGAGCTGCTTCCTGGACCGGAAAACTCCGGCAGCTTGGCCGAGCGGTTGTTCCTGTCGCCGATTGTCGTGCTGTCCCATGGGACCGAGACTGATCCGGTGTTGAACTACGGCAACCAAGCGGCGTTGCATTTGTGGGAGATGGATTGGGAGACGTTCACCCGTACCCCGTCGAGGTATACGGCGGAAGAGATGGAGCGCACGCAGCGCGAGCAGTTGTTGAAGAAGGTGCAGGAGCAAGGATATGCCGACGATTACACCGGAATCCGCATCTCCCGCAGCGGACGAAGATTTTATATTAAGAAGGCTACGGTTTGGAATATCACGGATGAGGATGGCCGCTATACAGGGCAAGCCGCCTGCTTCACCGAATTCGAATATTGTTGACGCATCCCCGTCCGTCCGGCGGGGATTTCTTGTGCATGGAACCTGTTGTCCGTTGTCGTTCATATCCAGTTTATATTTCTGTTGTATTGTAAGTCCTAGTTGAAGGAAGTTGAACATCAGAAAGGCGGTTGACGAAGCAGATGAGCAGAATCATGGTTGTCGACGACGATCCGCATATCCGCGAGCTGGTTAAAGTATGCTTGCGTCAGGAAGGCTTTACGGTACATGAAGCCGCCCACGGGCAGGAGGCGCTC
Organism: Paenibacillus sp. A3; assembly: GCF_001399685.1. Lineage (GTDB taxonomy): Bacteria > Bacillota > Bacilli > Paenibacillales > NBRC-103111 > Paenibacillus_G. The sequence continues at coordinate 1,151 of NZ_JTHN01000136.1, read as the reverse complement.
GACAAGCTGGAATCGTTCAAGGCGGATTTGGTCATTCTGGATATTATGATGCCGCATATGGACGGTTGGGAGCTGTGCCGTCAGCTTCGGCGGCTTTACGACTTGCCGCTGCTCATGCTGACGGCGATTGGCGAGACGAAGCAGAAGGTCAAGGGCTTCGAGCTCGGCACGGACGATTATCTCGTGAAGCCGTTTGAGCCGGCAGAGCTGATCGTCCGCGTGAAGGCGCTGCTGAAGCGGTACCGGATCGCTTCGTCGCAAACACTTCAGGTCGGTGAACTGACGATGAACCGTCTCACGTATGAGCTTTCCGTAGGGCAGGGGAACATCACGCTTCCGCTCAAGGAATTTGAGCTGCTGTTCAAGCTGGCCAGCTATCCCGGCAAAACGTTCTCACGCGATCAGTTGATCGAAGATATCTGGGGCTACGACTATGACGGAGGCGAGCGGACCGTAGACGTCCATGTGAATCGTCTGCGCGAACGGTTTCCCGAGGAACGGCATTCGTTCAAGATCAGCACCGTCCGGGGGCTCGGCTACCGGCTGGAGCTGCGGGCATAGAGCAGAGGGCCGACAGAGAATGGCTTCCAATTAACAGATCGGCAGGAGGATACATGAATCCATCGGACAAAAAGCTAGGCGCTCTCCGGCTCGTCATGGAAGCGCAGTTCCGGGCGAACGCAACGACGAATCTGTTCACGTTTCAAGCGGAGGATGCAGTCCTGTCGAAGGAAACCGTCGCTTTTGCCATGCGGGAGAAAGATGGGGCAGCCGGGATGCTGCCCCCTTTGTTTGGCGATGAATCCGAGAGCAGGAAACGGCTCGCCGCATGGATGGCGGATCGTTTGATGCGGCATGTAATGCGGATCAATCAATTTGCTGCAATGACGGCAGATGAAAAAGAGCAGCTTTTGCGCATTTATGAGGATTATTTGGATACGATTGGGGAAACGATACTTGCGGCAAAGGATCGGGAAGGCCTTGCCCTCTCGCTCCGTTCGCTCGTTGTCCGGCATTTTTTTACGCTGCGCTCGTTTTTTCAAGGCATCCGGGATGCCAAGCTGTTCGACAGCCTTCGTCACAGTCCGGTGCTGCTTCATATCCCATGCTTCGAATATACGCCCGAGCTTCAAATCGAGCTGCTTGGCATC
>NZ_JTHN01000135.1 GCF_001399685.1 Paenibacillus sp. A3 | reverse complement strand
TCGGCCGCGCCGCCGGCCGCGGCGGGGGCGCGGGGGGCGCCTCCGGCGCCGCGGGCTGCTCCGCGGCCGTCCCCGGTCTCCGCCGCGGGGCGCTCCCCCCCCGCCAGCGGCGTCGGCGCTTCGCTGCCTGCGGCTGCGCTGCCGCTCCCGGCTTCGCCGCTGCCTGCGCCGCCCGGGACGGCGGAGCCGATCGCCCCGCCGGGGGCGTTCGCCTCCGCCTTCGGCGGCGGTACCTTCGCCCCGTCCTCTGCCGGGGCGGGGGCCACATTGACCGGCGGCGTCGGCGTCGCCGGATCGTCCGTGCAGCCGGCCGCGAGACATGCCGCGGCCCCGAGCATGAAGCAAACGACTTTCCGTTTGCCGTTCATCGTTCCTCACTCCTCCCGCGGGCCGCCGGGTGCCGTCCGATCTTACCGGTCCCCGAGCCTGGCGCCTCCGTTCAGGCCAAACCCGAACCTGAGCCTTGTGCGCCGTGCGGCCACTTTTTTCCTTGCCACGTATCGCGTCTGCGCAGCTCTTCGTCGAAGGCGTTAAGCACCTCCCACTTTTTCAAGCTCCACATCGGTCCGATCAACAAATCCCGGGGCGCATCCCCCGTCAGCCGGTGAACGATCATCTCCGGCGGAAGAAATTCCAACGTATCGACGACGAGCGACACGTACTCGTCTTTTTCCAGAAACCGCAGCAGACCGGCTTCATACTGCTTCACCATCGGCGTTTTGCGCATCAAGTGGAGCAGATGGATCTTGATCCCCTGCACGTCCATCCGTGCGACGGCGCGGCCGGTTTCAAGCATCATCTCGTGCGTTTCCTGAGGCAGGCCGTAAATGATATGCGCGCAGACCCGGATGCCTCTGGCCCGAAGCTTCGCGACCGCATCCAAATAGCATTGCGTATCGTGCGCCCGGTTGATCAGCTCCGACGTCCGTTCGTGGATCGTCTGCAGGCCCATTTCGATCCACAAGTACGTGCGTTCGTTCAGCTCCGCCAAATAATCGATAACATCGTCCGGCAGACAATCCGGCCTTGTGGCAATCGACAAGCCGACCACCCCGGGCTGCTGCAAAATCGCTTCATAATATTCGCGCAGCTCCTCCACCGGGGCGTACGTATTGGTATAGGCTTGGAAATAGCCGATATACTGCGCTTCCGGCCATTTTTGATGCTGCAAGTCGCGGATTTTGTTGAACTGCGTCACCAGATCGTCCCGGCGGCTTCCGGCAAAATCGCCGGAGCCCCGGGCACTGCAAAACGTGCAGCCTCCGGCGGCTATCGTCCCGTCTCGGTTCGGACAAGTGAATCCGGCATCCAGCATGACCTTGAATACCTTGCCGCCGAACTGCTGCCGCATTTCGTAGTTCCATGTATGAAAACGTTTATCGCCCCATAATGGCGGTCGAATGATTTCAGCTTGCTTCATAAGGCGAAACTCCTTTTGTAAAAAATCGATAAAGCTCGAATAAACTCGAATCAGCTCTTTCGCAGAGCATTACAATATATATTGTACCGAAAAATGGCCCCAAAAGCGAACTTAGTCCTTGACAAAACCCTCCTGCCGGTGAACGGGATAAGAAAACAATGCGTAGCCTATGCTAAGGTTGCAAGGCGTTAAAATCCAACCAGCTTGAGAAGGGAGAATCTATCATACCATGAACAAGTTCGGGAAAACGGTGCTTGCGCTCGCTCTAACGGCTGCTATTGGTACGGGGGGGCAAGCCTTTGCGGAAACGACGGCTACGGGAACCGGAGCTTCGTCTACGTATGGGACCACGGCGACAGGCACGACGACGACAGGTAACGGGACAACAACAGGCACAACGACTGGGGTAACAGGTACAACAGGCACGACGACTGGGGTAACAGGCACGGCAGGTACGACAGGCGCAACAACAGGTACGACTACAGGCATGACAGGGACTAATGGCTATAACTACAACATGCTGGACCGCATGAATACGTACACCGGTGCAAACGACCGTACGGGTTACGGATACGGCGGCAATTATAACACCAACACGTATCGTACGACCGCCGCTGGCAACAACAATGGCGCCAACTGGGGCTGGCTTGGTTTGCTGGGCTTGCTGGGGCTAGCTGGTCTGCGCAACCGGAACCGCGACGAAGGCGAGTTCCGCAAATAACGGCGGAATGAGTTTTTCGCTTAAACGCTGTGCTCTTCCTTAATCCGGCAAAGCTTCATGACCGGCTTCTTAAGACCACATGCTTGACCGGTCCATCAGCCCTTGCGGCACGGGCCGGTCTTTTCATTCCCGGTCTTCTGGAGTATAATCGATCAAGACGAAAACGCGCGGAACGATGCGCAAGCGGTTGGAGGAAGGTTGAACTATGCGGTTAAGAGGACGTAAAGGAATCAGGGAAGCGCTGGAGGCGCAGCCGGAGCTGGTCGTGCTGGAGCCGGAACCGTACAAGGGCCGGTGGGCCGAGCTGTTCGGCAACGACCGTCCTATCCATGTGGAGCTCGGGATGGGCAAGGGGCGGTTTATTAGCGAGCTGAGCGCCCTCAATCCGCACATTAATTACATAGGCGTCGACATGTACGACGAGCTTGTCCGCCGGGCCGGCGAGAAGGCGCATGCTTCCCGCGAGGACCATGGCGGCGACTTGTCCAATCTGCGGCTGGCGCGTTTCAACATCGAGCTGATCGAAAATATTTTCGCCGCCGGCGAGCTGGAACGCATTTATTTGAATTTCAGCGATCCTTGGCCGAAAAAAAGACATGCGCGCCGCAGGCTGACCCATGCGAACTTTGTTCATAAATATCAGTCGATCTTGAATGAGCGGGGAGAAATTCATTTCAAAACGGACTCCCGTTCGCTGTTTGAGTTTTCGCTAAACTCGTTAGCCGATCTAGGTCTTCGCATGCGCAACATTTCGCTTGACCTTCACGCGGAAGAAGCGCGGACCGATTTGATCATGACGGAATACGAAACGAAGTTCTACAAGCAGGGGATGCCGATTTACCGATTGGAGGCCGTGATCGGGCAAGAAGCGCTGGCCGCGCATCAGAAGCAGCTGTCCGAACGGGAGGAGCCCGGAGCGGACGCGGAAGCCTCAGCGGAAGAATAGAAATCGTCAAAAAAGCCTTGTGCGCTCATGCGAGCCACAAGGCTTTTGCTTTTTTTAGCGGGCCAATACTTCAATAATCGCTTGGGAGCACTGGGCGGGATTATATGCGCCCTCTTTTTGCAACAGCCCGGCGCGGGCTTTGCGCATCTCGAACACCTTGTCGGTTAGAAGCCGGAACCAATGATCCACCGTCTCCGCCGATTTGATCGGCTCTCCCAAGCCGTGCTGCGTGAAGTACTGCAGGTTTTCCTCTTCCTGTCCCGGGATCGGCTTGTAGAACAGCATCGGAATTCCTTTGGCAAGCCCTTCGGTACAGGTCATGCCCCCCGGTTTCGTGATGAGCAGGTCGGAGACGTCCATCCATTTGTCGATTTCTTTGGTGAACCCGAGCAGACGGATGTTCGGATGCCGGAAACGCTCGTCCTCGGCCAGCTCCGCCAGCGCCTTCTCGTTGTTTCCGAGACAGACGACAAGCTGGATCCGGTCGCGCCAAGTGGTCAGGTGCTGCAGGAAGCCTTCGTCCTTCACCAGTCCCCAGCCGCCGCCCATCACGAGCACCGTAGGCAGAGTCGACAGGCCGAATCGGCTCCGAAGCTCTTCCCGGTTGTGCTGCTCCCAGAAGTTCGGATGAATCGGAATGCCCGTCACTTTTACCGTTTCGGACGGAATTCCGCGGCTGAGCAGCTTTTCTTTGACGTCCGGGGTCGATACCAGGTACGTGTTCACTTCGGGGCTGACCCAGGTGCCGTGAGCGTCGTAATCGGTGATCACGGTGCACAGCGGCACGTTCAAACCGGAACGCTTTAAGCGGGAGATCACCGCACTCGGGAACGGATGCGTGCATACGATCGTATCCGGACGCAGCTGATGGATGACCTCGGCAGCCTGCGCATAAAAGATACGATGAAGCGCAAGCTGGGTGAAACGGTTTAACGATTTTTTGTATTGGGAACGATACATCAGCCCGTAAAGCTTGGGTTGAGTCGACACGGTTTTGCGGTAAGCGGTAAGAATCCATGGAGCCAGCGTCGGATGCAGGAACGTGCCGAGCTCAAGTACGCGAGTCTGGACTTCGGGCGAGAGCATACGAAGACTGTCGGACAGAGCGTGGGCCGCTTGCGTGTGCCCGGCGCCGAAGCCTTCGGATAATAACAAGACTCTCTTTTTACGCATAGGCGCTTCACCCAACCTTGTACCAAATGGAATTTACACAAAATTAACATTAATGCTTTTAACCCAAAATTGCAACGGCCGACAGGGCCGTTACGGTTCCGATCAGCAGCCCGGCCAAACAGTCGGACGGGTAGTGAAGTCCTAGATATATACGCGACAGACCGACGAGAGATGCAATAGGAAGCAAAATAATAGCGATCCACGAATGAACGAGCATGAGCGGCACGGTGACGGAGAATACGGCCGTCGTATGGCCGGACGGGAACGAATGGTCCGTTAACGGTTTTTTGCATGTGTGCGTGCCTTTCAGCACGAGATAGGGCCGAAGCCGCGGATACTTCTTTTTAATGATAGCGACGGGCACATGGCTGACCGCCAGGGCGATACAGCTCTCGATGCCGGCTATTCTCCATACCCCCTCCGTAAACAGAGCGACACAGAGCGCAATAATAATCATAGCCGTAGCGCCCCCCAAATGGGTGATCGCATTAAAAAAGTAATCCAGCGCAGAGTGCTGAATACGTTGATTCACGAAGAAAAACATCCGGTGCTCATGCTTTTGCAGCCACGAAACGACACGGCTCAAGGGAACAACGCCTCCTTGCAGTGTGGGATAAGCTGTCTGGCCAGCTCATATATAAGTGTAGGGGGCAAATGTTATAGGAATATAAAAACAATATAAAAGGTAAATTTAATCTTCCATTGACGCTGCGCTAACACTGCCTCGTTACAATCATTTTTGACGACGACCGTCCGGCTTCCCCTTCAACGATGAGATAAATTTTTGAAAAATGTGCTAAAGCGAAGGCTGCATCCATGCTCTGAAAAAGCTTCGTTTTCATACACTAAACGCTTCCGGTACCGGTTTGGTTTCAAAAAAGGCCTGTTTTGTGCGCTTGTACAGGCCGATGCTTCCGAATGTAGTTTTGTTTCCATCAACTTTTTAATAGTTGCTGTTTCACAAAACTTAAGCCTATCCTTCCGATGTCAGTTTTGTCTCCACCAACTTTTTTTCTACAGTTGTGTTTCAACAAAACTTGGAGGAGGTTACATATGAGAGTAGCCCTATTTACGGATACGTTCGTACCGGACGTGAACGGGGTAGCGAAGACGCTCGGACGGTGGGTGAAGTTTCTCGAAGCGCGCGGAGTGGCTTGCAAAGTGTTTGCGCCGCATAGTCAATCGGCAGCTGAATCCGATCAGTGGATGATAGAAAGATTTGGCAGCATCCCCTTCTTATTGTATCCGGAGTGCCGTATGGCTATCCCTAATCCAGTCAACCTGGCAAAGTCGCTGAAGGCGTTCGCTCCCGACCTGATTCATGTCGCCACGCCGTTTAATTTGGGATGGATCGGGCTTCAGTATGCCAAGCGCCATCAGGTGCCGGTCGTCGCCTCGTACCATACCCACTTCGATCAATATCTAGCTTATTACAAGCTGCAATGGATGGAACCGCTGCTGTGGAGATACATGCTGTGGTTTCACCAGGATTGCCGGAAAATTTATGTTCCGTCGCGTTCGACGCTCCGGCATTTGCAGGAAAAAGGACTGAAATCGCTGGAAATTTGGTCCCGCGGTGTGGAAGTGAACCGGTTTCACCCGTTTGTCAACCGGGAAGAAGTGCTGCGGACTTGCAACCTTTCCCCGTCCACATTCGTTATATTATATGTCGGGAGGTTGGCGCCGGAGAAAAGCGTCGATGTTCTTCTTCGCGCATTCGATTCGCTTCCGGTCGAGGTGCGCGGCAGGTCGCACTTGATCGTGACCGGGGACGGGCCTCTGCTGCGGCCCATGCAGGAGCTGCTGGCGGGCAGGGAGGACGTGACTTTTACGGGCTTCCGGCAAGGAAAAGAACTGAGCGACTTGTACGCCGCTGCGGACGTCTTTGTGTTCCCGTCGGCGACGGAAACGTTCGGCAATGTGGTGCTCGAAGCGATGGCTTCCGGGACGCCGGTTGTCGGCGCGGATGCCGGAGGCGTCGGGGAAACGATCGTGCACGAGGAAACCGGACTGCTCTGCAGGCCGGGGAGCGTACCGGATTTCGCAGAAGCAATGCTCAGGTTGTATGAGGACCGCGGGCTGGGCGCAAGGCTCGGTCAAGCCGGACGGGCTTACAGCTTGCGGCAGTCTTGGGATGCGATTTTTCACGGGCTGTACCAAAGCTATTGCCAAGTTGTGCACGAAGCCGGGACAATGCGGGAGAAGGAGGCAGTCTTTTCCAAATGACCGCTTTTCCGTTTGTGATTTCAGAAAGTTTTTTCCAGTTGGCGCTTATAAAAAGTTTGAAAATCGATGAAAATAAGACGTAAAAAGATGGATAGCAAAGAGTCTTGCCGGAATTCCAGCCGTTTTTCCCGGAAAAACAAAGATCCGGCCGCAGGAAGCGACTTGGCGGTTTTGACAAATCGGTCCAAAGAGAGGAAAATCATATTCGGCGACCCTCGTAATCTAATCCACACCATCGAAAAAAATTTTGAAGGCGCTAAGAGAAAAAGACATAAGGGGTACATACAAAAAAAAGGGGGATGTTTCATGTTGGACAGTATTCTGTTAGGCCTCCAGATTGTTTTGGCTATGATTGGAGCCTACCAGCTGGTTCTGACGTTTTTCGGTTGGTACCGCCGCAAAAATCAAATTGATCATGCGCCTCAAAAAACGTTTGCCGTTCTTGTAGCGGCTCACAATGAGGAGCAGGTTGTCGGGGCGCTTATCGAGAACTTGAAGAATCTGGACTATCCGAAAGAACTATATGATATATTCGTGATTTGCGATAACTGCACCGACAATACGGCGCAAATCGCCCGCGACATGGGCGTGCACGCCTGCGAACGCAACAATCCGAAGCTGAGAGGCAAAGGCTACGCGATCGAGTGGATGCTCAAAGAGCTGTGGAAAATGCCGCGCGAGTACGATGCCGTCGTCATGTTCGATGCCGACAACCTCGTCAGCACGGATTACCTGCAGCATATGAACAACGACTTGTGCAACGGTTCCAAGGTTATTCAGGCTTATCTGGATACGAAGAATCCGCACGATTCCTGGATTACCGCCGCTTACGCGGTAACCTACTGGTACTGTAACCGTCTTTGGCAGCTGCCGCGGACCAACCTTGGTCTGGCCAACTATTTGGGCGGCACGGGAATGTGCTTCGAATCGAACCTGCTGAAGGAAATCGGCTGGGGGGCGACAAGCCTGGTCGAGGACTTGGAGTTTACGATGCGCTGCGTGATGCGCGGCGTCAACCCGACGTTCAACTATTACGCAAGAGTGTACGACGAGAAGCCGCTCACGTTCAAAGCTTCGGCGCGCCAGCGGCTCCGCTGGATGCAGGGCCATTTCAACGTGGCCAGACGCTACTTCTTCCCGCTGTTCTGGAAAGGGATCAAAGAAGGCAGTTGGGCGAAGATCGATACGGCCGTTTACGCGCTCAACGTGTATAATCTGTTCGTCGGTTCGATTCTTACCGTAGTGCTGTGGATCGATATGACGCTTCCGGGCGTGCCGAACTTCAGTTCCTTGTTCCAGATTGCGCCGAGCTTCTTTGCGGCATTCTCGGTGTTAACTTACGCTCAGTTTGTGATCGCGCTGATTTTGGAGAAAGCGCCTTGGAAATCGTATAAATACTTGATTACGTTCCCGCTCTTCCTGTTGTCCTGGTGGCCGATCACGTTCTATGCGTTCTTCACGCAAAACAACAAGCAGTGGAGCCATACCGAGCATACCCGTGTCATCCGGCTCGAGGATATGCAGAGCAAGCAGGCCAGCTAGCGCAAGCTTCGTAAAAAATCAGATTTCGCTGTTGACTATAGTCAATGGTGATGGTATATTAGTTTAGTGCGAAAGAAGAAGCGCCCGCTTCTCACCTGTCCGACCTTGGTTGGCTGGTTATGACTGAGAGTGACTTTGTTTGATTGATCCGTTTTCAGCGGACCGATCAATCAATTGGACCTAAAACCAAACGTGGGCGTTTAACGCCCACGTATTTTTTTTGCAAAATCATTTGGAGGTGGCAGGTTATCAGTACAGAGCACATGATTAACGATGAAATTCGGGCGAGAGAAGTTCGTTTGATTGACGCGAACGGAGAACAGCTCGGCATCAAGCCGATTCGCGAAGCGCTGCAAATTGCGCTCGATCAGAATCTGGACTTGGTCAACGTGGCACCTACGGCGAAACCGCCGGTTTGCCGGATCATGGACTACGGTAAATTCCGCTACGAAACGCAGAAGAAAGAGAAAGAAGCCCGTAAGAATCAAAAGATCGTCGAGCTGAAAGAAATTCGTCTGAGCGCGACGATTGACGAGCACGATTTCCAAACGAAACTGCGCAACGTTGTGAAATTCCTGAACGATGGCGATAAAGTAAAGCTGTCCGTCCGTTTTCGCGGCCGCGAGATCGCTCATGCCGATATCGGTCAACGCGTTCTGGAGCGCATGGCAGCCCAAGTGGAAGAGCTGTGCATCGTTGAGCGCAAGCCGAAGCTGGAAGGCCGGAGCATGATCATGATCTTGGCGCCGAAGCAGCAACAGTAAAATCTCATTCTTTAAGGAGGAACACCCCATGCCAAAAATGAAAACTCACAGCAGCTTGAAAGACCGCTTCAAAATTACAGGTACCGGCAAAGTAAAACGCTACAAAGCGTATAAAAACCACCTGCTGTCCGGCAAATCCGCTCGCCAAAAACGCGTTCTGGGCACGAATCCGGTTATGCATCCGGGCGATGTAAGACGCCTGAAGCAGCAGCTCGCTAACATTAAGTAATCCCGTTCGTCTCGAATTCGCATACTTACAACATTTCTGGAGGTAGATTGTCATGGCAAGAGTGAAAGGCGGATTTATCCGTACGCGTCGTCGTAAAAAAATATTGAAACTTGCTAAAGGTTACTTTGGCTCGAAACATAGACTGTTTAAAACGGCAAAAGAGCAAGTCATGAAATCCTTGCTTTACGCATACCGCGACCGTCGTCAGAAAAAACGCGATTTCCGCAAACTGTGGATCGTGCGGATCAATGCGGCAGCACGTCAAAACGGTCTTTCCTACAGCAAGCTGATGCACGGCCTGAAACTGGCTGGCGTAGAAGTGAACCGCAAAATGCTGGCGGATCTCGCCGTTAACGATATCAATGCGTTCAACTCTTTGGCAGAAACTGCTAAGCAAAAAGTGAATGCATAAGGCACGGTTTTCAACCGGGCCTGCCCAGTACACCCCTTGTAACGATGCGTACAACCGTATCCTTGCAAGGGGTGTTTGTTTGATGTTAACGCGAGGCTAACAACTTGACCGATTTTTATCGAATTTTGACTTCCGGCTAATATTTGCTAAATAAAATTTTAAAACGACTGTGCTATTATACAGGTATTCATAAAACACGAAACGAAGGTTTCGCACGGAAATCAGGTGAACGGATGAACATTATTTTGCTGTCCGGAGGTTCGGGAACGAGGCTGTGGCCGCTGTCGACGGAGCGGCGCTCCAAGCAATTTATACGGTTGTTTCATGACGAGGCGGGGCGTCCGGTCTCCATGCTGCAGCAGGTATGGAGGAGGCTCGGCGGCAGAGGGCTGCACCAATCGGCCGTTATCGCCACTTCCGGCAACCAGCGGGAGACGATTCTGGAGCAGCTCGGATGCGAAGCGGATCTGGTGCTGGAGCCGGAGAAGCGCGATACGTTCGCGGCGATCCTGCTTTCGGTCACTTACCTGTGCTCGCATCGCGGTGTATCCCGTGACGAGCCGATCATCGTTATGCCCGTAGACGGACGGACGGAGGATTCGTTCTACGACAGGCTGCTGCAGCTGCCCGAGACGTTGACAAGCTCCGGCGCAAACCTGGCTTTGATGGGCGTCCGGCCTGATTTTCCGTCGCAGAAATACGGATATATGGTCCCGGAGGGGGACGGCGGAGCCAATGCTGCGTTAACGATCCGCGCTTTTCACGAGAAGCCTTCGAAGACGGATGCTGTTCGTTATATCGAACAAGGCGCGCTTTGGAACTGCGGCGTGTTTTGTTTCCGCGCCGGATACTTACTGGACCGGCTGAAAGCCATGGGGCTTCCGGAAGCGTATGAGGAGCTGCTTCTGTCGTATGACCGGATCGAGAGCCGAAGCTTCGACTATGCCGTCGTGGAGCGGGAGAAGCGGATTGTGGCGCTTGCGTACGAAGGACCGTGGAAGGACCTCGGCACGTGGTGCGCGCTGACGGAGGAAATGAATCGGCCTCTGATCGGTCCCGGATATATCGGAGAGGAATGTGACAACGTTCACGTAGTGAACGAGCTTGAGGTGCCGGCGGTCGTACTTGGCTTGTCTGATGTCGTTGTCGCGGCAAGCCCCGAAGGCATTTTGGTGACGCATAAGGAAAGCAGCTCCCGCTTGAAAGAAGCGCTTGGTCGCATGGGGCGGGAGACGACCGGCGACAAGAAGGCGTCCTCCGAGCGGACGGTGGACCGCTCCGCCTTCCCGGACGGCACCTCGGTAACGACGCGCCGGATTCACCTGGAAGCGGGAGAGGAGCTCGTCACCGCTCCGTCTGCCGATGTACAGCGTATCGTCTCTTGGACCGTTCTGCACGGGAGGTGCCGTCTGTTCCAAAACGGCCGGGAGCTGCCTGCAGCCGTCGGAAGAAGCGTCGTGCTTGGGGAGGAAGATAGCGCCAGGCTTAAAGCGCTGGACCCGCTTGATCTGATCGAGATTATTACGGAATGTCATGCATAAGGGGAGAGACTCGTGAGAGTAGACAAGGCTTTGTTCGGCTATAACGCCGATCAGGTACACCGGTACGTCTCCTCGCTTGAAGCGGAGCTCAAGCTTCTGGAGGAACGGCAGCAAGAGGAAAGCGCAGCATATGAACGGACGGAAGCGGAGCTATTGGACGAAATCGCCAACTTAGAGCAGGGATTGACCGAATTGGAGCGTATGGAAGCGGGTCTGAGGCAATGGATTCAAAGAAACGGGTAAAGAGAAAGCCGTTCGGGCGCACGCTGTTTGGGCTCCGCAAGAGCGTGACCGATCGGTTCGTCGACGGGCTGGAAGCACAGGTCCAGGAGAAGGAAGAACAGCTGAACCGGGAGCGCAGCCGGCGGCAGGAGCGGATCGGAGAGCTGCAAGCGCGGGTACAGCAGCTTAAGGCGCAGATCGAGAGCAAGGATCGTGCGGTGCAGCAGCTGATTGCAGTGAAGATGGAGCTGATGGAACGGCCCGGCTTCGAGCCGAAACTGGACGATGAGCCGGTGGACAAGCCCAGACTGCGTCTTGGCGACCGGTTGGTAGCCGAGGGGCTGGTGACCCCCGAGCAGCTCGAAACGGCAATGGAGCGGCAGCAGAAATTCGGCGGACGCCTTGGGGATATTCTCGTGGAACTCGGCTTTACCCCGCGTGAGCGTATCGCGCCTATTTTGCATCAGCAAGGAAGCAAGGGACGTCTTGGCGACATGCTGGTCGAAACCGGCGCCATCACGAAAGAACAGCTGGACAGGGCGCTGGAGTTTCAACGCAAGAGCGGCGGACTGCTCGGCGACATTTTGATGTCGATGCGCTTCATCGAGCCGGAGAAGCTGTACCGTCACATCGCTACGCAATATAACCTCGGACGAATCGGTTCGGAATATATGTTCGAGGAAGTGAACAAGCTGCCGGAAGCGATGGCCCGGCAGTACGATGTCGTCGTCATTCACCAAGACGCGAACCGCTATCTGGTTGCCGTCGGTCATCCGCTGACGGACGAAGCGGTCGTTGCGATCGAGAACATGCTGGGCATGCCGGTGCAGCAGGTGCTGGCGACGCGGGAGGAAATGGAATATTTCTGGAAGGAAGCGTACCAGTCCGAGCTGCTGCACGAGAGCACCCAGAAGCTGGCCGACGAGCAGCCGCAAAATTCCGCGCACATCACGTTTACGAAGCCGCAGCTGGCGGTCATCGGCATCTGCACGTTCCTCGTCCTGCTCAGCTTGGGGCTCGATTGGCTACATACGCTGATCGTTATCAACATAGCCGTGCAGCTGTTTTATTTTGCGATGACGCTGTTCAAGTTCATGATCATCATGTACGGAACCCGCGACTTTGCGCAAATCCGCTTCAAGCAGGAAGAGATCGACGCCATCGACGAACGGACGCTGCCCGTCTACACGATTCTCGTTCCGATGTACAAGGAGAGCGAGGTCATCCCGCACCTGCTGCATAATATCGAGCAGCTCGATTACCCGAAGGCGAAGCTGGATGTGCGGCTCCTGATCGAGCAGGACGATATCGAGGCGCAGGAGATATTGCGGGGCATGAAGCTGCCGCCGTATTACACGACGATCGTCGTGCCGCACAGCTTGCCGAAGACCAAGCCTAAAGCCTGCAACTACGGATTGATCCGCGCGCGGGGCGAGTATGTCGTCATCTACGATGCCGAGGACCGGCCCGATCCCGATCAGCTCAAAAAGGTGCACGCCGCCTTCAGGAGAAGCCCGGAGAATACGGCATGCATTCAAGCCAAGCTCAATTATTTCAACAGCGATCAGAACTTGCTGACCCGCTGGTTTACGCACGAATACAGCATGTGGTTCGAGCTGCTGCTGCCCGGTGTCATGCAGCTTAATATTCCGATTCCGCTTGGCGGGACGTCGAACCATTTTAAAATGTCGGTGCTCAAAGAGATCAATGCCTGGGACCCCTACAACGTGACGGAGGACGCGGACCTCGGCATCCGGCTGTACAAATCGGGTTACAGCACGGCGATTGTCGATTCCCGGACGTGGGAAGAAGCCAACAGCCGCGTCGGCAACTGGATCCGGCAGCGTTCCCGCTGGATCAAGGGGTATATGCAGACATGGCTTGTCCATATGCGCAACCCGGTACGGCTGTGGCGGGAGCTTGGGCCGAAAGGATTTTTGGGCTTTCAGGTGATGGTGCTCGCCACTCCGATGCTGCCGCTGCTTAATCCGTTTTATTGGATCATGCTGGTGCTGTGGTATGGCTGGAAATTCGCATGGATTCCGCAGTTTTTCCCCGGCATTATTTATTATTTGGCGGCGGCGGAGTTTTTGATCGGCAATTTCCTGTTCGTCTTCAGCAATGTTGCGGGAGTGTATTGGGTCATTCACGATCTTGAGAAGCGCGGAGACCGCACGTTCTCCTACGGGCTCGTCAAATATGCGCTGCTGACGCCGATCTATTGGGTGTTGATGAGTATTGCGGCCGTGAAAGCGGCTTGGCAGCTGATCACGAAGCCGTTTTATTGGGAAAAAACGACGCACGGTCTGGCGAAGCAAAATCATCCGTCTGCTCCGGGCGGCGGCGTGTCGCAGGGAGGTGGCTGACGATGGAGGTCCGCTTGCCGAAAAGCGTCTATTGGGGCTTGTTTTTGTTCATTTTCTCGCTGGAATTCGCCGCCGGTTACTATGTGAGCCACGTCATCGGCTACGTGCATTCGGACGCGATGAGCCGGGTGGCTAACGCCTTCTACGTGCTCTACAGCCGGGACCCGCACCTCGCCGCCATCGGCTTCGTGTGGAACCCGCTGCCCAGCCTCGTCGAGCTGCTGTTTCTGCTTCCGTACCATTGGCTGCCGGAGCTCGCTTCGTCGGCGCTGGCCGGCGTGCTCATGAGCAGCGTGTTCGCCGGGATGACGGCGGTGCTGCTGGCGCGGGCGGGGATCGATTTCGGGCTGTCGCGCACTTTCGCCGTGCTGCTGAGCCTAAGCTTCAGCTGTAACC
>NZ_JTHN01000134.1 GCF_001399685.1 Paenibacillus sp. A3 | reverse complement strand
CCCAAAAGCCGAATTCCATCGTTGCGGCATTCCTGGCCTTATTGGGCATAGCTCTCATTGGATACGGCTATCGGCTTTCGGGACACATGGTGAACGACATGTTGTTTTTAAACATGCTATTGGTCCTCCTATCGACCATCTTGGGTACGTATCTTCTGTTCCGCGTCACGATTAGTTGGTTTTTCTATATGTTCCGGAGGAGCAAAAACGGACACCTCGGACTGGCAAACAGTTTGTCCCTCGCACCGCTGATGCACCGGATGAAAGCGAATGCCAACTCGCTAACCTTAATTACCGTGCTGTCGGCGATGACGCTTACGATGGTCGCGATGACCTACTCGCTTTATTTTTCTGCGGAAAGCGATACCCGGATCTCGCTGCCGTATGATTTTATCTTCGAGAATAGCGAGAAGGATTCAAGATCGTTCAGTGAGGAATTGAGGAAGGAGGGAATAGCCTTCGTTCATAAGCCGGTTGAAGCCGTGCGGCTGATGGGGAAAATTTCCGACCCGGACAATCGTTCAAAAAGCGATGTCCAAGGGCTGCTCTTTCTCCCTGCCGAACAGCTTCTGGAAGCCGGAGCGGACATCAAGGTGCCTGGAAAAGGAGAAGCGGTTCTTTACAACGGCCGGGCAAATCTCGAAGGAAAGAACAAGGAAGAGGAAAAAAATTTTTCAAAAGAGATTGAACCGGGGAAAACCGGAGGTGCGAAGACGCTTCGGCTGACAGGACTCGTCGTTAAGTTTGTCATGAATTATAACGTGTATGGCGCTCAACTGGTGACAGCAGAATCAACCTTTAAGGAACTCAGGGAGAACATGGGTACCTCACCCGATTTTGAAGCGGTTCGCTTTGACACATATCTCGTTCCCGACAAAAAGGAGCGTGCCAAAGCATCCGGCCTATATGCGAAGTATAAAAAGGAAGATAAATTTATGCCCGATTTCCATACGCAATACGAAGCTACTCTCCAGTCGTTCGGGTTATTCATTTTCATTTCGGGATTTCTCGGACTTGTCTTTCTTATTTCGACTGGCAGCATCCTGTATTTCAAACAAATGACGGAGGCGGAGCAGGAAAAGAGGAGCTTTATGACGCTGCGGCAGCTCGGCTTTGACGTGAATGCCATCATGAGAGGAATTGTACGCAAGCAACTATTCGTCTTCGCCATACCGCTCTTGATCGGGCTTCTGCATTCCGTATTTGCCGTCAAAGCGGCCTCCATCTTAGTGCTTTCCAGCATCGTTGTGCCATCGGCGATTGCGATGGGGGTGTACGCATTGATTTACTTTGTGTTTGCCGTTCTAACCGTCGGTTATTACAGAAAAATCGTCAAAAATGCCATCAGAGCATGAATAAAAGGGACAAGAAAAAGGAGAAGACAAGCCATGAAAAAAGGCGGCGCGATAGCAGCTTTAGTCATTGTGATTCTAGCGGTTCTGGTTGGTATAAAGTACAGGGACGTAGTCGACCGCTTCAACCCCTTAATTACAAAAGAATATGTTTTTGTCCACATTACCAAACCGGGAGAGCCTGACCAGGGCCGATATAAATACGTGTTGACCGGTTACAATGCTCAGGGGGAAAAGAAAGAGGTAACGTTCACGGCAAGCCTTCCGTTACTGCAGGGGGCCTATCTAAAAGTATTGGCAAAAGGCGCTTACGCGCAAGAATGGGAAAACGTGAATGAAGAAGATATTCCCAAAGCGATCAAGTGGTAATACATGCATCGATAACGTGCTCGGGGGAAGTCTGTTCCGTGAGCGCGTTGTCTTTATTGGAGTTGATGTGTGTGTTTAAAAGCGGTTATGCAGCATATATTTGAATCGAGCGGAAGCCATATTTATTAAAAAGCGTCTTCACAATGTCCGATTCTGGTGGTAATCTTGGAAGTAAGCGGTTTTTTACGCGAGGTTAAAAGTGATTCGGTGTTGTACGCAACACGGATTTACTTTTCGAATACAACATCTCTTTTAGCTTAAAAATATAAACGCTTATATTTTACTTGGGAAAATTCGAGGATACTCGGGGTTAGATTTCGATAGGGAACTAACCCTCAAAAGTATAAGCGTTTATTTTATAAAAAGAAGGGAGGGGAAGGTATAACTGGTAAACGTGTTGGTTAACCGATGCAAAAAGTATAAACGCTTTTACTTTAGTTAAAGAAAGGAGAAGGATAATTAGATTTAAATTGCCTGTAAATCGGCAAGCAGCCTGTTGTTTTTTCATGCGGTCAACATTTTTAGGAGGGATTACATGCATATGTCCAATGCTAGACCATCCAAAAGCCGGACCAAATTTCTGCTAACCTTTCTTTGTTTTACCTTAGTGGCTTCCTTGTTTGGCGCAACTGCTTTGTTCGAGCCATCCAAAGCAGCCGCAGCCTCTCCTGACGACAATTTCTCCCCGGAAACCCTGCAATTCCTTCGCAATAATACGGGGCTCGATGGCGAGCAGTGGAACAACATCATGAAGCTCATCAATAAACCGGAGCAGGACGATTTGAATTGGACCAAATACTACGGGTATTGCGAAGACATTGATGATGAGCGCGGGTATACGATCGGTCTTTTCGGCGCTACCACAGGCGGCTCCAGAGATACCCATCCCGATGGCCCGGAACTCTTCAAAGCCTATGACGCCGCCAAAGGAGCCAGCAACCCGTCGGCCGATGGTGCATTGAAGCGCCTTGGCATTAACGGAAAAATGAAAGGCTCGATTCTGGAAATTAAAGATAGCGAAAAAGTGTTCTGCGGCAAGATTAAAAAGCTTCAAAACGATGCGGCTTGGAGAAAAGCGATGTGGGAAACATTCTATAACGTGTATATCCGGTACAGCGTTGAACAAGCGCGTCAGCGCGGCTTTACCAGTGCGGTGACGATCGGATCGTTTGTCGATACGGCGCTGAATCAAGGCGCAACCGGCGGCTCGAATACGCTTCAAGGCCTGCTCGCCCGTTCCGGCAGCAGCTCGAACGAGAAAACCTTTATGAAGAATTTCCATGCCAAACGTACCTTGGTTGTGGATACCAACAAATACAACAAGCCACCTAACGGTAAAAACCGCGTAAAACAATGGGACACTCTCGTGGGCATGGGGAAAATGAACCTGAAGAACGTCGATTCCGAGATTGCTCAAGTTACGGACTGGGAAATGAAGTGATCTTGTTCATTTTATAATGTTCGTTCGAAAGGACGGTCGCATTTTGCGGCCGTCTTTTTTACGCTCTTGGAAAGCGGCTTTCGGCTTTTTAGCTCTTTAGAGCTATACGGGATTCATAGCGCCGACACATACATACCCTACATATGTGGTATATTTCTTTTGCAATAAATTAAGGTTAAAGGAGAGATCATGATGGAAGTCGCAATCATGCTTTACGATGGAATCACAGCATTGGATGCCATTGGTCCGTATGAAGTATTTTCCGCCACCATGAAATGCAACGTGAAGTTTATCGGCAAGAAAAAAGGGATCATCCAAATGGACTCCAAAATGGGGTATTCGCATGCCGATTACAGCTTTGCCGAGATGACTTCAGCCGATATTCTTGTCGTTCCCGGCTGCAGTCCGCCTAACTATAAAACGCCAATGAACGACGAAGAAACGTTGGATTGGATCCGCCAAATCCACGGGACCGCGAAATGGACTACGTCGGTTTGTAACGGCTCTCTGATATTGAGCGCCGCAGGCTTGTTAAACGGAGCGGCGGCAACTTGCCATTGGGGTTCCTTCGACCTGCTCCGTTCACTTGGAGCCATTCCGACAGACGAGAGAGTGGTTCGCCACGGTCAAATCGTAACGGCAGCCGGCGTCTCCTCCGGTATCGATATGGCACTTCAATTGGTGGCATGGGAGTTCGGGGAAGAGGTAGGTAAAGCGGTCCAATTGATCTTGGAATACGATCCTCAGCCTCCGTTTGACACGGGTTCGTTAAAGAAAGCGCCGGCGCCGTTAATTGAGCGGGTCAAAGGGGTACTTCAAGAGCTGTCAAAGCAGTGAAGTTCGCCTTCGACTGCTATCCTTCCGTTCAACCGCTTCCCGCCACATAAACTTGTTTCAAGACGATTGCGCTTCATTGGACAAAAAAGGAACAATAGTGTTAATCTTACAGTAGAAATGAAAGAGTAAATAAATTGCAATCTTGTATGATATATGAATGTCATTTCGCTATCGGAAATCGTCCACAACTGGAAAAGGGATGAACGGGAGGTAGTAACGATGCAGGAGAAGGCGCTATTGCTGCGGCGGATGGGCGGCAAGGCCAATTATCCGCGGGAAAAAACAATCTTTCAACTGTTCGAGGAGCAGGCGGAGCGCACGCCGGACCAAACGGCTCTCGTATTCGAGGACCGGCAGTTGACGTATGCCGAACTGAACGAGCGGGCTAACCGGTTGGCCTGGACCTTGCGGACGGAAGGAGTGCAGCCGGATCAACCGGTCTGCATCATGATTGAGCGTTCCTTGGACCTGATCGTGGGCATTGTGGGCATCTTGAAAGCCGGCGGCGCGTACGTGCCGATCGATCCCGGTTACCCGGCGGAACGTATCCGCTACATACTGGACGATTCGGGCGCGAACATTTTGCTCACCCGGGGCGAGTTATCCGCACATCCGGACTTTGGCGGGAAAACGGTAAGTTTGGATGATCCGCAAGTGTACGACAGGAACGGATCGAATGTCGAGCCCGCAGTGGGGCCGAATCATTTGGCGTATGTCATCTATACATCGGGCTCGACCGGCAAGCCGAAAGGCGTGATGGTCGAGCATCGCAGCGTCGTCCGGCTGGTGAAAAATTGCAACTACGTTGCGCTGGGTGAAACGACGCGGATTTTGCAAACGGGCGCTATCGTTTTTGACGCCTCCACGTTCGAGATTTGGGGAGCGCTGCTGAATGGCGGACGGCTTTATCTCGTGAGCAACGAGGTCATCTTGAACGCGGCAAAATTGAAGGAGGCGATCCGGCGTTACGTGATTACGACGATGTGGCTCACCTCGCCGCTTTTTAATCAATTGTCTCAGCAGGACTGCACGTTGTTCGGCGGCCTGCAAACGTTGCTTGTCGGGGGCGATGTCCTATCGGTGCCGCACGTCAATCTCGTGCTGCGCGATAACCCCGGACTCGCTCTTGTGAACGCTTACGGCCCGACGGAAAACACGACGTTTTCTACGACGCATCCGATCGTCGGCGTACAGACGGGACCGGTGCCGATCGGCCGTCCGATCAGCTACTCGACGGCCTACGTGACGGACCGTTCGATGAAGCTGCTGCCCGTTGGAGCATGGGGAGAGCTTCTCGTCGGCGGGGACGGCGTTGCGCGCGGGTATTTGAACCTTCCCGAGCTCACGGCGGAGAAGTTCGTCGACAACCCGTATCGGCCGGGAGAGCGCTGCTACCGCACGGGGGATTTGGCCCGGTGGCGTTCCGACGGCACACTGGAATACAAAGGCCGGATCGACGGGCAGGTGAAAATTCGCGGATACCGGATCGAGCCGGGGGAGATCGAGTCGCAGCTCGCGAAAGTGGAAGCGATCCGGGAGGCCGTCGTCGTCGCCAGGGAGGACGAGAGCGGGCAGAAGCAGCTATGCGCCTACTTTGTAGCGGACCGCGCGTTCACCGCAAGCGAGGCGCGAAGCGCTCTGGCGCAAGAGCTGCCGGACTACATGATCCCGTCCTGCTTCGTGCAGCTGGAGCGGATCCCGCTCACCATCAACGGCAAGGTGGACCGCAAGGCGCTGCCGGCTCCGGAAGAAAGGCTGCAAACCGGCGCAGAACACGCCGCTCCCGCGACGGAGCTGGAAGCGAAGCTGGCGAAAATTTGGCAGGAGGTACTGGGCGTTCCGAACATCGGCGTCTTGGACGGCTTCTTCGATCTCGGCGGACATTCGCTGAAAGCGTTGGCGTTGATGTCGGAAATGGAGAAAGCGGGATGTTACGTTACCTTAACCGATATTTATCACTATAATTCGATTCGGGCGCTGGCCGGTTACCTTCAAGCGGCCAAGGAGCAGGAGCATCTTATCGAAACGAAAGAAGAGCTGGTGTCCTGGCTGCACCGGGAAACGGAAGGCGTATACGAGCTGGTCTCGTACCAAGTGCGCGATTTTCTTCACGAAACGAAAGAGATCTACGTTCTTTACAGCGATGCCGCAGATGAGGAGCGCGTTGAAAATCTCGTACGGATGATGAACGGCAAAGTGGCCAGAACGCTTCTGCCCCACTATATCGCGCCTCTGCATCATAGAATCGAAACGGACCCGAACCAAGCGATCGACGAAGAGATCTTTTGCCGCCGTCTCGGTTTAAAAAGGTTGGAAGCGGATGAGGCCGCAGCGATTCGCGGGCAGCTTCAAGACCAATACGATCAAACGGACCGCTGGATCAAAACGGGGCAAGTGACGCACGAATACCCGCTCGGGGCGATACAACAGATGCAAATTAAGTTCCACACGCCTCCCAGTCTGGTTTTCTTCAAGCTGGACGAGTATGTGGATTATGCGCTGCTAGACCGGGCCTACGCTTGGCTCGTACAAAACCAAGGTCAGCTGAGGAGCGTTCCCGTCCAAGGGGAGCCGTGCGTTTACTGGAAGGAATACGCGTTTCCTTCCGAGCGTTCGCCGAAGCTTCGCCTCATCGACGTTTCGGGCCGCGATCCGAGCGGTCCGTTTATGGATATGCTGCAGGATTTCGTTGAAAACACCCGGTACGTCGGGGAGCATATTTTGTATCAAATGGTCGTGCTGAAACGTAACCTGCGCGAGCATTATGTCATCGGGCTCCTGCATCATGTCCTTTGCGACCGGGTGACAACGGAAGTCATCGAGCGGCAGATGGTCTCTTGCTACAGAAGCCTGCTTCAGGGCCAAGCGCCGCCTTCGGAGGAAGTGAAGCCGTTTGCCCAGTATGTGCATCAAATTCAGCACGGTCCCAGAGGCATCACGGAACAAGAATGGATCGCGGCCTTTGAGCTGGAAACGTTTCAACGGAGCAAACGGGACATCCTGCGGCGGCTGGCGCACCGAACGAGTGACGAAGCCTTGTTGTTTAACGTAAATATTCCGGCGAAGGAGCATTCTTTAGGGGCTGCGCTTTCCGTCTATACCAAGGGGCTGCAAACCTATTTGGAGACGAATCATCTGCCCTTGCTGTTCCTATATGACGGACGAAGGTATGAAGATGCGTCGTACTACAATACGGTCGGGGAGTTTATCGATTTCGTGCCTCTCTTGATCGATGCGAGGCAGAATCAGGATGAGATGCTTCTTACCGTAAGAACCCGGCTGGATCTTCTGATAGACAAAAACATCAATTTTATGCATCTGCTTACCGATCCCGCTTGCCGTGGCAATTGGGACCGAACCAAGGAGCTCGTACAGTTTGGGGAGCAGTATGAGCACCTCGATCTGTTCATGTTTAATTATTTGGGCAACAGCACCAAAGGGGATTTGCAGGAAAGCCTGTACGACGATACCGTCGTGAAACAACCGAACCCGCTGCCGATTTATTCGCTGTTTAACTGCATCGCCGCGTCTCACGCGGACGGCTTCATTTTCTCGATTCGCTGCAGCTACAAGATTGACGTAGAGGAAGTCCGGGCGGCGTTTCACAAGGCGGCATGTGCGGAATACGGAAAATCTTGACTGTCCCCAAAGTAGTCATTTGAGTTGATAAGCCTGACCGGAGAAAGGCAACAGTTCAAAGCAACGTTGCTTGTTCTGCGGTCATTTTTTTTATAAAAATGCATAGCTTTCTCTATTTCATCATAGCGTGCAGTTTTAGGCAAACCGGGTTCGGGTCAACTTATATTTAAAGCCTGCCGTGGTATTTGCCAGATATTCGCTAACAATCCAATCGTCATGACCTTGCCAGGTCTGTCCTAACGCCCGACCAAGCTGGAGCTCGTCAGGTGAAAAAAAGTCTGCCGTTTCTTCAAATTCCGGCAAAAATTGAGGTGTTTGCGGTTCCGTATCGGAATCGGAAAAGTCCACTTCCTCGTCGCTTCCGAAAAAATGCTGCTGAGGCAAATCGTCCGGATCGATTTTGTTTTCGTCGGTATATTCACCCCAACCGCCGGCATCTTCTTTTTCACTGTAAACCGGGGCATATTGATCGAATACGGCGGCCTTTAAAGGCTTACGATCCTGGGAAGCGGAGGCATAATATTTTTTGCCCGGAATGTCCAGCCCGCCTTTGGTCGTACCGGAGTCTGAAGTAAGTTCATTGACCTCGAAATATACCCCTTTCTCTTTACGGGTCGGCGTCTCGAATTGCGTGCGTCTGCCGTGCTGCCCTACATCATACTGCTCCGGACTCATGGCGGATGGTATGGTTCCGCTGGGGAGCGGTTCCTGTTCTTGGTCGGTTGTGCGAATTTTTTTGCTCTTGCTCGCTTTAAAAACTTGCTTCTGGCCCGACCCCAGGATCAATCTTGTCTTCTCGCTTGGTTTCGTGATGGTATCTTCATAGGCTTGTTGATGGCCACGGGTCGCTTGAGGCGCTTTCTTGGTCTTCTTTTTCTTGTAGTGGTTATTCCGATCCGTAAGGTTCATGCTGGTAGGTCCGACGGAATCTTCAGCGAAATCCTCCAGTGTTGCTCCTCCATATTCCGATTTACGCTTGCCGGAAGGGCGGCTCTTGATATCGGTATCGGTGAAGCTGGAAACCGGGTTGGAACCGGCGTGGGCGGTCCAGTGAACTTTACCGCTTTTTTTCTCCTCAATGACGGTTAACGACATTTCGTCCAGTTCCTGTTCCTGGGATGCGGTGAGATCGTTGCTCCTGAACAGTTCATATTGATCGGTCATCGGATTTCGGGTCCATTGCACCGATTTTTCATCCAGGCCTTCCTGGGACATGGGATAAAAGACGGGCAGCATTCCTTTGTTTTCAGGCTTGTTGAAATGGGCATTATCGGTGACGGGGCCGATTTTCTTGTGATTTCGGTAGAAAGCTGTCCGATTTTTCCTACGCTTGGCTTTTACCAGATTTTTGGGGTCTATGGCCGTGATTTTCGGCGCTTTGGCAGGGTCGGTGTCTCCGCCAACGTGGGCATAAAAAGAAGCCTGATCCGCATAATCGTAAGTTTGGGTGCGATCCTGATGCTGGTCCCGGACTTTTGTTTGTTGATCGGGGGGAAGGTTTTTGAAATCATCGTCCTCCTCGTCCAGCTTGGCAAGGGCTCCCTTATACGTTACGAGTCTTTGTACGGTGTCCGTCCGTGATGCATTGGAATGAGATGCGCCGGAGTTGGCGCCGTTGCGATGTCCTTCTCTCGCAGCCTTCAATAGCTGTGCCGTATGCCGGTTGCCGAAGGTTCGCTGCAGGTAAGCGACATCCCGCGTCAAGGAGGAACCGGAAGAAAGCATGACCCTTTGCTGTATGGAGTGAAGGTCCATGGTTTGCTCGATGGTTGTGCTCCGATCATTCCCGGCGTTGTTCTTTTGTTTTGACCTCGTATCGGCATCTGTAGACGGTAGCTTCTTCACGAAAGGCACGCCCTTCCTTAATAGTGGACTTCATGTTATTCCCATTGTATCAAAAAACAAAGACGGGTCCAGCACTGAAGAGATGCGTCGTTACCGAAGGGGCGCCGTTATTTCTGCATGTTCGGAAATGACGATCAAATGAATATCAAAGTTAAGACGGGCGGCGATTCCAAATACATGGACATCGGGACATTTTATTCCAGGTTTTGACATAATATATTTTCTTGAACGGGATTGACTGGAAATAAAGGGATATGATACCTTACTGATAATGATTATCATTATCGAGAAGTCATCATGTGGATACCGGGAGGAGGGCTATCATGCTTCAAAAAGAAAGGCTGCCGAGGGAACGAACCACGTCTGCGAGGAGCCGGAGTCCGAAGAAAAGCCTGATTGAAATCCGCGAGTTTATGAATGAGCACTATAACGAGCCTCTGTCCATCGGACAGTTGGCGCAGATGGCCAATATTACCCCCAAATATTTTGTAGACCTCTTCAAGAAAACCTACGGTCAGAGCGCGATGGATTATTTGACGGACCTCCGGATTAGCCGGGCCAAGCGTTATTTGATGGAATCGGAGGAGCGGCTGCGGGAAATCGCCCAAAAGGTAGGTTACCGGGACGAGTTTTATTTCAGCCGCAAATTCAAGAAGGAGGTTGGCGTATCTCCCTCCGACTATGTCAAAAAAGCCAGGCAGCGAATCGCCGCATGCTCTTCCTCGGTCACCGGCCAGCTGCTGGCGCTGAATATTATGCCGGCGGCCGCGCCGCTCGATTCCAAGTGGACTCCTTATTACTATAACGCCTATAAAGAGCGGATCAAGCGCCCCCTCAAGCTGACGGACCCTTATACAAGCTGGTCGTTCGAGGAAAATTTGGGGACGCTTGTGCAGGCGCGCCCCGACGCGATTATCGGCACCGACCGGCTGGGCGAGAACGAGAAACGGAAGCTGGAGGACATCGCGCCGTCTTTCTTCGTTTCGGCGGAGCTGGACGGATGGCGGGAGCAGCTTCGCCTGATCGCCCGGTTCCTGGAGCAGGAGGATAAGGCGGAGCAGTGGATCGCCGGCTACGAACGGCGGGCGGAGCTGGCCCGGGCGCACATCGGCGAAGCGCTCGGTGACGATCGTATTCTGGTTCTGCGTATTTTCGGGCAAGGTCTCCATGCTTATTGCAATCGCGGCATGGAGGACGTGCTGTGCCGGGATTTAAAGCTGAACTTGGTTTACCGGGCAGAGCCGTCCGGCCACCGGCCGCTTACGATGGAACGGCTTGCGGATCTGAATCCCGACCGTCTGCTGCTCCTCGTATGTCCCGAGGCCGCTTCGCGGGCGTATTGGCTCGCGCTCCAGCATTCGGCGGCATGGCGTCAGCTCAAAGCCGTCCGAAACGGGCAGGTGCACCTGATCTCCTCGGACCCCTGGTTCGAGTATTCGGCCGTGTCCGTTGCGCGGATGCTGGATGAAGCGCAGCTCTTGTTTACAGGGAATTGTCCAAATTCATTACAGGATAGCGTCCATGGTGCCCGCTTCGGCCCATGATGTATAATCCTCCTGAATGAGAATTATTATCAACGAAGGAGAGATTCCATGCGTGACATGCTTCATCGATTAAGACTGGCCGGCAGGTTGCCGATGTCCGTCTTGCTGTGCCTCGTCGTGGCGGGTGGACTGCTGGCCGGCTGCGGCACGGCGAACAAGGGGGCAGCCCCTGCGCCGGAGGCCAATACAAACGACAAAAACGCTGCCGCAGGCAGTAAAAGCACGGCTCCTGCCCAAGAACAGGTCGTCAAGGACGAGCTGGGTCATGAGATCAAGGTGCCTGCCGCGCCGAAGCGGGTTTTTGCCCCGTATCTGGAAGACTCCTTGTTGAAGTTGGGGGTTAAGCCGGTCGCCCAATGGTCAAGCGGTTCGCAAGGACAAGATTATTTGCAGCAGGAGCTGAGCGGTGTTCCCCGGCTCGATTTCTCGGGCGGCCCTCCGTCTCCCGAGGTGCTGATGGCTTATAATCCCGATTTGATCATTTTGCAAAATAACAGCTATTCGGGCAACGGCAATTACGAGAAGTACGCCAAGATTGCGCCGACGTACGCTTTTACGAATGCCTCCGGCGATGTGGAGAAATCGCTTGCGACTCTGGGGAGCCTGCTCGGCAAAACGGCGGAAGCGGAGCAGGCGCTCAAAGCGTATCGTCAGAAAGTGCAGGAAGCCAAGGAGAAGCTGGATCAAACCGCAAAAGGGAAAAAGGTGGCGGTCATCCGCTTCGCAGCCAGGGGCGTAAGCCTGATGGGCGGCAACTACATGAGCGGGCAGGTCCTGTACCAGAAGCTCGGTCTGGGCAAGCCCAAGCTGGTGGAGAAGGAGAACAGCGCCGCCCTTTCCCTGGAGATTCTCCCCCAGTTGGATGTGGACTATATTTTCTACATTAATCAATATGGTCAAGGCTCGGAGCGGATAAAGGAAATAACGGACAGCCCGATTTGGAAGGCGATGCCTGCCGTCAAGCAGGGACAGGTGTTCGAGGTGAGCGATAAATATTGGCTCGGGAACGGTCTGATCGCTTACGAGAAAATTATTGACGATACGGTCAAGCATTTGGTCAAATAAGCGGAATTCGCCGATGAACGGAAACGTGGCGGTTCAGAGCGTAAGCATTGAAGGAGATGGAAGCATAGTGACGTTCAAGCCGAACGAGCAAAGCGAAGCAACGCTGAAAGACCTCGCGCGCAGCAAAGTCGATATTCCGTGGGCGGAGCAGTGGATCATGAAATCGCGCGATCATCACCGGAGGTACCAGATCCTCGTGGCGAAGCCTCCGGGGGCCCCGCCTCCTGCCGGATTTCCGGTCATTTATTTGCTGGATGCGAATTCGGTATTCGGCACGATGGTGGAAGCCGTGCGGCTGCAAAGCCGGCGGCCGGACAAAACCGGGATCGTCCCGGCGGTTATCGTCGGGATCGGGTATCCGGTGGACGGACCGTTCGCGCCGGAGCGGTTTTACGATCTGACGCCGGCGCCTACGATAGATTATTTGAACCGATCGGACAGCATGCCGCTTCCCGAGCAAGGCGGAGCCGCTCATTTCCTGAAATTCATCGAGGAGGAGTTAAAGCCGCAAATCGAAGGCGAGTTTCCAGTGGACCGCAGCAGACAGACGATTTTCGGACATTCGCTCGGCGGGTTATTTGTGCTGTACGCGCTGTTTGCGAAGCCGCATGCGTTTCAAAGCTATATCGCGGGCAGCCCTTCGCTTCACTGGAACGAGCCGTTCCTGCTTGAAGCGGAGCGGGAATTTGCGAGAGGATTGCAGCCTGCGGCAAGCCGGATCGAGCTGCTGCTCGGCGTAGGCGAGCTGGAGAAGACGCACGTCTCGCGCAATTGCAACCGTGCGCTGGCGCTCTCGGAGCGGCTGGCCGCATTGTCCGGGCGCGGATTGGATGTGGAATATAAGGAGTTTGAAGGCGAGGGGCACGTATCGGTGCTGCCCGTGCTGATCAGCCGGGCGTTGCGGCTGGCGCTTCGGCCGAAGCCGTGACGGCGGCCGAGTTATCGGGAAGGGGATGCAGGGAACCGAGGACGTTGAAGCGAGTGATGGAAAGGACGGAGATGAAGTGGTAGAGCTGGGAATCGAAGGAAAAGTCGCGCTCGTCACCGGGGCAGCCCAAGGCATAGGGGAAGCCGTAGCGCGTGCGCTGGCTGAACTCGGGGCTTCCGTGGCCGTCGTAGACCGCAATGCGGACGGGCTGGACAGCCTTGCAGCAGAGCTGAAAGCCCGGGGTTATCAGGCTGCGGCTTATCCGGCGGACGTCAGCGACAGCTCGGCGGTAGAGGACGCGGTGGAGCGCATCGAGCGGGAGCTTGGGCCCATCGGTATTCTCGTCAATGTCGCCGGGGTGCTCCGGATGGGGCCTATCGAATCGTACAGCGACGAGGACTGGGAGGCGACATTTGCCGTCAACACGAAAGGCGTGTTTTACGTATCCCGCGCCGTCGTTCGACGCATGGCTCTCCGCCGATCCGGGGCGATCGTGACCGTAGGGTCGAATGCCGCCGGGGTACCGCGCATGCATATGGCGGCTTATGCGGCCTCCAAGGCGGCGTCGACGGTGTTTACCAAATGCCTGGGGCTGGAGCACGCCCGGCACAATATCCGCTGCAATATCGTCTCGCCGGGCTCGACCGACACGGCGATGCAGCGTCTGCTGTGGACGGTTGAATCCGGGGAGCAGGCGGTCATCGCGGGTTCGCAGGAGTCGTTCCGGCTGGGCATTCCGCTCGGGAAGCTGGCCAGACCCTCCGATATTGCGGATGCGGTCGTTTTTCTCGTGTCCGATCGGGCGGGTCATATTACGATGAGCGATTTGTGCATCGATGGCGGTGCAACCTTAGGAAAATAATTTCATTCTAAGAGAGAGGAATGATGGACATGGTGAACCTGGAAACGGTTCCTGCCGCATGGGCTTCCGAACTTATCGATATGTATGAAGCCGGCTCGTCGTTTTTCCTGGCCTCGCCGCAGCGTACGCTGCTGGCGAAAGGGGAGGTGGCCAGGCTGTCCGTGCAGGGAGGCGCAGATCGGCTCAAAAGCTTGCCGCAGCACGTGGCCGAACTGCTGGCCCGCACGCAATTTTCCGGAGGGGCGCCTTCCGTTGTCGTGGGAGCGATCCCCTTCGATCCCGCGAAGCCTGCGGAGCTGATTGTGCCGCAGACGGCCCGGTGGGCCGGCAAACTGCAGCTTAACGGCGAGGCTGCGGAAAGGCAGCCCGACGCCTCGGATTATAAGCTGCGCCCCGTGCCGGAGCCGGAAGTCTACGAGCGGAGCGTGAGCCAGGCGTTGGCGCGTTTTCAGAAGGGGGACCTCCGCAAGGTCGTTCTTGGGAGAACCTTGCATCTGACGCTGCCTGTGAAGGTCGATGTCCGCCGGCTTCTCCGCAACTTGGCGCGGCATAATCCGCACGGCTATACGTTCGCGGTGAACCTGGCCCCGGGAGAAGCCCGGGCCGCATGGACTCCGGACGAGCCGAACGGTCAGGAGCCGCGAACGCTGATCGGCGCCAGCCCGGAGTTGCTTGTGACGAGAACGGGAGGGCGGCTGAAGGCGAATCCGCTCGCGGGCTCCGCGCCCCGCAGCAGCGATCCGGTCGAGGATCGGCGAAGGGCGGAGGCGCTGCTCGCTTCGGCCAAGGACCGGCATGAGCATGCGGTCGTGATCGAAGCCGTCGCTGACGCGCTGCGCCCCTATTGCAGCCGCTTGGACGTACCTAGCGAGCCTTCGCTCGTACAGACGTCCACGATGTGGCATCTGTCCACAGTCGTTACCGGAGAGCTGTCCGATCCTTGGGTATCGTCGCTGGAGCTGGCTTTAGCGCTGCACCCGACCCCGGCGGTTTGCGGGACCCCGACCGATCTGGCGCGGGAGACGATTATCGATAGCGAGCCGTTCGACCGGGGCTTCTTCACGGGAGCGGTCGGCTGGTGCGATGCGAACGGCGACGGGGAATGGATCGTGACGATTCGCTGCGCCGAGGTGGAAGGCCGTGAGCTGCGGCTGTTCGCAGGCGCGGGGATCGTTGCCGGGTCGAGCCCGCAGGCCGAGCTGGCGGAAACGTCCGCCAAATTCCGGACGCTGCTGCAGGCGATGGGACTGAATCAGCCGCAGCCGGCAGCCGTAAGGGGGGATCAATGATGCGTTCGCAATACCCTTCGTGGCCGAAAGAGATGGCGGATTTTTACCGGGAGACCGGCTGCTGGGCGGGCGAGACGTTCGGTGAAATGCTGCGCGGGCGCGCCGCCGCTTACGGGGACCGCATCGCCGTCGTCAGCGGAACAAGCCGGATCAGCTACGCCGAGCTGGATGCGAGAGTCGACCGGTTGGCCGCCGGATTTTACAAGCTCGGCATTCGGCAGGACGACAAGGTGATTTTGCAGCTTCCCAATATCGCGGAGTTTATCGAGGTGTGCTTTGCGCTGTTTCGGCTGGGTGCGCTGCCGGTATTCGCTCTTCCGCTCCATCGCAGGAGTGAGATTGCTTATTTTTCCGAGTTTACAAATGCGAATGCTTATATTATTCCGGATGTCGAGGCAGGCTTCGATTACCGGGAGCTGGCGGCGCAAGTGCAGGAGCAGGTACCGACGCTGCGCCATGTCATCGTAGCCGGCGATCCCGGGAAGTTTACGGCGCTGCGCGACCTGTATGCCGATCCGCTGCCCGATTTGCCGGAGCCAAGCTCCGGGGATGTGGCGTTTCTCCAGCTGTCCGGCGGCAGCACCGGGCTGCCGAAGCTGATTCCGCGCACGCACGACGATTATATCTACAGCTTGCGGATGAGCGCCGAAGTGTGCGCTCTCGATGAGCATAGCATCTATCTTGCCGTGCTTCCCACGGCCCACAATTATCCGCTGAGCTCCCCGGGCGTGCTGGGCACGCTCTACGTGGGCGGACGCGTCGTGCTGTCCCGCGGCTCCAGCCCGGACGAGGCGTTCCCTCTCATCGAGCGGGAACGCGTCACGATCACCGCCGTCGTGCCTCCGTTGGCCCTCGTATGGCTGGACGCGGCCGAGTCGCGCCGCAGCGACCTCTCGTCGCTTCGGCTGCTGCAGGTCGGCGGGGCCAAGTTCAGCGCGGAGGCCGCCCGTAAGGTGAAGCCGATTCTGGGCTGCACCTTGCAGCAGGTCTTCGGGATGGCGGAAGGGCTGGTCAACTATACCCGGCCGGACGATCCCGAGGACATTCTGGTGAATACGCAGGGCAGACCGATGTCGCCTTACGACGAGATCCGCATCGTGGATGACGAGGATGAAGAGGTCGCTCCCGGTCAGGTCGGACATCTGCTGACGCGGGGGCCCTATACGATCCGCGGCTATTACAAAGCCGAAGAGCATAACGCCAGGGCGTTCACGGCGGACGGCTTCTACCGCACCGGGGATATGGCCAGAATGACGCCTGAGGGCTATCTTGTCGTCGAGGGTCGGGCCAAGGACCAGATCAACCGCGGCGGCGATAAGGTGGCGGCGGAGGAGGTCGAGAACCATCTCCTCGCGCATCCGGGCGTGCATGATGCCGCCGTCGTTTCGATGCCCGACGCTTACCTTGGCGAGCGCAGCTGCGCCTTCATCGTGCCGTATTCACCTGCGCCTACTCCGGCCGAGCTCAAAGCGTTCCTGAGGGAGCGGGGGCTGGCCGCTTACAAAATCCCCGACCGGGTGGAATTTATGGAGTCGTTCCCCCGAACCGGGGTCGGCAAGATCAGCAAGAAGGCGCTGCGCGAATTCATTGCCCAGAAGCAGCAGGCTTTAGCTGCGCCTCCGATAAAATAACATGAGAAAAGAGGAGATACGATGGCTCTTCCTGCCATAACGCCTTATCCGATGCCGACGGCGTCCGACCTGCCCGCCAACCGGGTGAATTGGACACCCGATCCGAAACGTGCGGTTTTGCTGATTCATGACATGCAGCAGTATTTCGTGGATGCTTTCACGGCAGGGGCATCCCCTGTCATCGAGCTGATGGAGAACATTTGCACGCTCCGAAGCGTTTGCCACGAGTTGGGAATACCGGTCGTCTATTCCGCCCAGCCGGGCGGCCAGACGCTGGAGCAGCGAGGATTGCTGCAGGATTTCTGGGGTCCCGGGATCGATGACGGGCCCTATCAGAAGCAGATCGTGAAGGAGCTGCTGCCGGGCGAGCGCGATATCGTGCTGACCAAATGGCGGTACAGCGCCTTTCAGAAAACGGATTTCCGCGCCAGACTGACCCAGCTTGGCCGCGACCAGTTAATCGTATGCGGCATCTACGCTCATATCGGCTGCCTCATGACTTCCTGCGAAGCATTCATGCAGGAAGTAGAGCCTTTCTTCGTCGCCGATGCGGTGGCGGACTTCTCGCTGGAGAAGCACCGGCTGGCAATCACCTACGCGGCCGAACGCTGCGCGGTTGCCATCACGACGGAACGCTTGATCAAGGCGCTTCGCGGTGAAGCGGGAACCGCAGCCGAGCCGGAAGCCCTATCGGAAGCTGCATCGGAAGCTGCATCGGAAGCTGCATCGGAAGCGGCTGCGGCGGCGGAAAGTGGGACATTGACCAAGGACGGCTTGCGGGAGCTGGTAGCGGACTTGCTGCAGGAAGCTCCGTCGTCCCTTGCGGAGCACGATAACTTGATTACGCAGTGGGGCCTGGATTCGATCCGCATTATGAGTCTGGCTGAACGGTGGCGGCGATCCGGGGTGGAAGTCACTTTCGTCGAGCTGGCGGAGCGTCCGACGCTGGCCGATTGGTGGGCTCTGCTGTCCGCCCGCTTGAGCAGGGCTTTGCCGAACGGGGATTATATTACGACATGAAGGAGGGAGCGCATATGTCCGAAGCTCGGCAGGCCCGCTGGCCGTTGACGGGGGCGCAGCTGGGGATTTGGTTCGCCCAGCAGCTTGATCCCGAGAGCCCGATGTTTAATACGGGGGAATATATCGATATTCGCGGACCCGTGGACCCGGTGCGTTTCGAAGCGGCGCTGCGTCAAACGGTGGCGGAGGCGGAAACGCTGCATCTGCGCTTCGGCGAAGACGGGGGCGGGCCTTGGCAGCGTCTTGAGCCGTCGTCCGACTGGATGCTGCATCATATGGACTTCAGCGGAGCGGACCATCCGCTGGAAGCGGCGGAGGCTTGGATGAGACAGGACTTGGCCGAGCCGATGGACCTGACGCGCGGACCGCTGTTTACGCAAGCGTTGTTCAAGCTGGCCCCGGACCGGTTTCTCTGGTATCAGCGCATCCATCACCTCGTCATCGACGGCTACAGCTTTTCGTTGCTGGCCCAGAGAGCCGCTCAACTCTATACCGCCTTCTCCCAGGAGCAGCCGCCCGGGCCGGGCGCCTTCGGCACGCTGCAATCGATTCTCCAGGAGGACGAGGCTTATCGCGCTTCGGAGCAGCAGGAGCGGGACCGGGCCTTCTGGCTTGCCCGCTTCGCCGACGCGCCGGAAGCGGTGAGTCTGGGCAGCCGGACGGCCAGAGCCGGGGCGGGCTTCCTGCGCCGGACCGCGCAGCTGTCGCCGGACGATGCGTCCGCGCTGCGGGACGCGGCCGACCGGACGGGAACGACATGGCCCGATGTCGTGATTGCGGCGGCGGCGGCTTACGTTCATCGGATGACCGGGTCCGACGATGTAATTCTCGGTCTGCCCATGATGTGCCGTCTGGGCTCGGCTTCGTTGCGCATTCCGGGCATGGTCATGAACCTGCTGCCGCTGCGTTTGGCCGTGCGGCCCGAGATGCCGCTGTCCGAGCTGCTGCGCCAAGTTTCGCGGGAGGTTCGCGAGGCCCGGCGCCACCAGCTGTACCGGCAGCAGGATATGCGGCGGGAGCTGAAGCTGCTCGGGGAAAACCGCCGCTTGTTCGGGCCGATGATCAACGTGATGCCGTTCGACTATCGGCTGAGCTTTGCCGGCTGCCCCGGCATTCCGCATAATCTGTCTGCCGGGCCTGTGGACGATCTGTCGATCCACGTCTACGACCGATCGGACGGAAGCGGGCTGCGGGTAGACTTCGACGGAAATCCGGCGGTGTATGGGGCGGAAGAGCTGGCGGCCCATCAGCGGCGGTTCCTTGGCTGGCTGGAACGCCTTGCCTCGGCCGATCCCGGGCAGCCGATCTCGCAGATCGACATGCTGCTGCCCGTGGAACGGGACCAGGTCCTCATTGGATGGAACGAGACGGCCCGCGAATTTCCGGAAGCCTCCACGTCCGCAATGGTCGAGGCCCAAGCGGCGCGCACGCCGGATGAGGTTGCCGTCGTTTTCGAGGACACGGTCCTCACGTACGCCGAATTGAATCGGCGCGCCAACCGGCTGGCACATGCGTTGATCTCGCGGGGCGTCGGTCCGGAAGACATCGTGGCGCTGCTGCTGCCGCGGTCGGCGGAAGCGGTCGTGGCGGTTCTGGCCGTCCATAAAACCGGCGCCGCGTATTTGCCGCTGGACCCCGACTATCCGCAGGACCGGTTGGCCTACATGCTTCAAGACGCCGCCCCTCTGTGCATCCTGACGGACAGGGAAACGGCTTCCCGGCTGCCTTCCGGGGCTGCTGGGCCGCTCCTCATGCTTGACGAGCCTGCTGCCGAAGCGGATCTGCTGCGCCAGCCGGAAACTTCTCCCGGCGACGAGGACCGTACGGGCCGTCTGTCGCCTCTTCATCCTGCCTATATTCTTTACACGTCGGGCTCAACCGGCAAGCCAAAAGGCGTGATCGTGACCTTCGGCAGCTTGACCAACCTGCTTACGTCCATGCAGGACAAGTTCCGGCTGAGCGTCCGGGACCGGCTGCTGTCGGTGACGACGATTGCTTTTGACATCTCGGTGCTTGAAATGTTCCTGCCTCTTACGACGGGGGCTCGCATCGTTATTGCTCCGAAGCCGGTGATCGTGGACCCGCCTGCACTGGCGAGGATGATTCACGACTCGGGGGCTACGATCATGCAGGCGACGCCGACCCTGTGGCAGGCGCTCGCGTCGAGCAAGCCCGAGCCGTTCCCCGGCCTGCGGATCATTACGGGCGGCGAGGCGTTTCCGCTGGGGCTGAAGCTCGCGATGCAGTCGCTCGGCTGCGAGGTGCATAACCAATACGGACCGACGGAAACGACGATTTATTCCACCGCCGGGCTCCTGGGCGAAGAGCGCACGGGGACGCCGCCGATCGGCGGGCCGATTGCGAACACGCAGGCTTACGTGCTCGATGCGGGACTGTCTCCGGTGCCGCCGGG
Source organism: Paenibacillus sp. A3 (assembly GCF_001399685.1). Classification (GTDB taxonomy): domain Bacteria; phylum Bacillota; class Bacilli; order Paenibacillales; family NBRC-103111; genus Paenibacillus_G. The sequence continues at coordinate 19,601 of NZ_JTHN01000134.1, read as the reverse complement.
CGTAGCGGGCGATCTGTATCTTGCAGGGGCGGGGCTGGCCCGGGGCTATTTGGGCCGACCGGACCTGACGGCCGAGCGATTCGTAGCCGATCCGTTCGGACCGCCCGGCAGCCGGATGTACCGTACGGGCGATCTTGCCCGGTGGCTTGAGGACGGCACTCTCGATTACATAGGCCGTGCCGATCATCAGATCAAGATTCGCGGCTTCCGGGTGGAGCTCGGCGAAATCGAGTCGCTGCTTTCGCGGCATCCGGCCATTGATCAGGTTACGGTCGTCGCGCGGGAGGACCGGCCCGGGGATAAACGGCTTGTTGCTTATTTCACGGCCAATGCCCCGGACGGCCCCGATCCGGCGGAGCTTCGGCACTATGTGGCCGAAGTGATGCCCGATTACATGGTGCCTTCCGCCTTCGTGCCGTTGGCCGCCATGCCGTTGACGCCCAATAAAAAAATCGACCGCAAGGCGCTGCCTGCCCCGGATTTTCACGCAGTCGTCAGCCGCAGTCCGAGAACGCCGCAGGAGGAATTGCTGTGCGGCTTGTTCGCGGAGGTGCTCGGCCTGGCGAAGGCGGGCATCGACGACGACTTCTTCGGGCTCGGCGGCCATTCCCTGCTGGCGGGGCGGATCGTGGCCCGTATCCGGGAAGTGTTCGGCGTGGAATTCGGCATCGGGGGCCTCTTCGAGTCGCCTACCGTCGCCGGTCTCGCCAAGCGTCTCGATCAGGCGCAGGCCGCCAGACCGGCCGTGCGTCCGGCCGAGCGGCCGGAGGCGGTTCCGCTTTCTTTTGCCCAGAACCGGCTGTGGTTTCTGTATCGTCTGGAAGGTCCGAGTCCGACCTACAACATTCCGCTGGTGGCGCGGCTGTACGGCCCGTTAAACGTGGTCGCGCTGGAAGAAGCGCTCGGCGATGTGGTAAGCCGGCACGAGACGCTGCGCACGATTTTCCCGGATACGCAGGGCTCTTCGCAGCAGCTCATTCTGGATGCGGCGGCTGCCAAGCCCCGATTGCTTGTAACCGAAGTCCGCGAAGACGACCTGTCCGAGCGGTTGGAGGAGGCAGTGCGCTACGGCTTCCGGCTCGCCGAGGAGCCTTCGCTTCGCGCCGAATTGTTCGTGCTTGGCGAGAACGAATACGCCCTGCTGCTGCTGCTTCACCATATCGCGGGCGACGGCTGGTCGCTGGTGCCGCTCACCCGCGAGCTGTCCGCCGCCTACGCTGCCCGTCTGCGGGGCGAATCGCCCGCTTGGGCTCCGCTGCCGGTGCAATATGCCGACTATGCGATCTGGCAGGAGCGGCTGCTTGGCAGCGAGGGCGATGCCGACAGCTTGATCGCGAAGCAGCTCGCCTACTGGACCCGGACGCTGCAGGGCTTGCCGGATGAGCTGACGCTGCCGACCGACCGTCCGAGGCCTGCGGCGGCAAGCTATCGGGGCGGGGTTGTCCGCTTCCGGATCGGCAGCGAGCTGAACCTCCGGCTTGCGGAGCATGCCCGCGAAAGCAAGGCCAGCTTGTTCATGGTGCTGCAGTCCGCGCTTGCGGTGCTGCTTACCCGGCTCGGCGGCGGGACGGATATCCCGATCGGCAGTCCGATTGCGGGGCGGAGCGACGATGCGCTGGACGGCCTGGTCGGCTTGTTCATCAATACGCTGGTGCTTCGCACCGATACGTCCGGCGATCCGTCCTTCCGCGAGCTGCTGGCCCGCGTCCGCCAGGCGAGTCTGGCTGCTTACGAGCATCAGGATGTGCCTTTCGAACGTTTGGTCGAGGTGCTGAATCCCGTACGCTCGCGGGCCCGGCACCCGCTGTTCCAGATCATGCTGGTGCTGCAAAATACGCCCGATGCTGCGCTGGATCTGCCCGGAGTAGAGGCGCGTCTTCAATTGGATAGCCCCGGCACGGCCAAGTTCGATCTGACCTTCGAGCTGAACGAGCGCCGCAGGCCGGATGGCACGCCGGACGGGATGGAGGGGCTTCTGGAGTACAGCTCCGATCTGTTCGAGCGCAGCACGGCGGAAATGCTGGCCGCGCGGTTTGTGCAGATGCTGGAGGGAGCGGCGGCCGAGCCGGATCAGCCGATCGGGTGGCTGGATATCTTGATGCCCGACGAGCGCAGCAGCCTGCTGTCGCAGTGGCGCGAGCCGCTGCCCGTGACGCCGGGGGCTCATCTGCCCGCGCTGTTCGAGGCGCAGGTGGCCCGTACTCCCGATTCGGCGGCCGTCGTCTACGAGGAGGAGAGCCTCGACTATGCGGAGCTGAACCGCCGCGCCAACCGGCTGGCGCATCTGCTGATCGCCGAAGGCGTCGGCCCCGAGCAGATGGTGGCGCTGGCGCTGCCGCGTTCGATAGAGATGGTGATCGGCGTGCTGGCCGTGCTGAAGGCCGGGGCTGCGTACTTGCCGCTGGACCCGGATTATCCTGCCGACCGGCTGGCTTATATGCTGGAGGACGCCCGGCCGGTGTATGTCGTCACAAGCGAAGCTGGGGCTCAGGGCTTGCCGGATACCGGCAGCCTGCCGCGACTGGTGCTGGATGCGCCGGATACGGCGGGACGGCTAAGGGCGTATTCGCCGGATAACCCTGGTGACGCCGATCGCAGAGGGCCGCTGTCGCCGCTCAGCCCAGCGTATATGATCTATACCTCGGGCTCGACGGGCAAGCCGAAAGGCGTCGTTATCCCGCATCAGAACGTCATACGGTTGTTTGCCTCGACGCAGCATTGGTTCGGCTTCGGTTCGGAGGATGTCTGGACGCTGTTCCATTCGTATGCTTTCGACTTTTCCGTATGGGAAATCTGGGGACCGCTTCTCCATGGCGGCCGCCTCGTGGTGGTGCCGCACACGGTCAGCCGGTCGCCCGCGGAGTTCCTGCAATTGCTCGTAAGAGAGCGGGTTTCAGTGCTGAATCAGACGCCGTCGGCGTTTTATCAGCTGATGCAAGCGGACCGCGAGCATCCGTCGCTGGGCGGGGAGCTGGCTCTGCGCTACGTCGTCTTCGGCGGCGAGGCGCTGGAGCTCGGACGGCTGGAGGAATGGTATGCGCGCCATCCGGACGACGCCCCGAGATTGATCAACATGTACGGCATTACCGAGACAACCGTGCATGTCAGCTACAAGGAGTTGGACCGCAGCAGCGCCGCTTCGGGGAGCGGCAGCTTGATCGGCGAAGCGATTCCGGATTTGCGGGTCTACGTTCTGGATGAAGCGCTGCAGCCCGTACCGCCCGGGGTGGTGGGAGAAATGTATGTGGCCGGAGCCGGACTGGCGCGCGGCTATTGGGGACGTCCGGGTCTGACGGCGGAGCGCTTCGTGGCCGATCCGTTCGGCGCGCCGGGCTCCCGGATGTACCGTACCGGCGACTTGGCCCGGCGCTTCGCGGACGGCTCGCTGGATTATTTGGGCCGGGCGGATCATCAGGTGAAGATCCGCGGGTTCCGCATCGAGCCGGGCGAGATCGAGGCGGTTCTGGCAAGGCATCCCGGCGTCGCTCAGGTCGCCGTCGTGGTGCGCGAGGATCAGCCGGGCGACAAGCGGCTGGTCGCATACGTCGTCCCCGCGCCGGACTCGCTCGCCGAGCCTGCGGAACTGCGCCGGTATGCGGGAGCCAGCCTGCCGGATTACATGGTGCCGTCGGCCGTCATCGGCATGGACGCCCTGCCGCTTACGCCGAACGGCAAGCTGGACCGGAAGGCGCTGCCTGTGCCGGATTGGACCGTCGACCCCGACGGAAGAGGCCCGCGCACGCCGCAAGAAGAAGTGTTGTGCGATTTGTTCGCCGAAGTGCTGGGGCTGCGGCGTGTGGGGATCGACGACGGCTTTTTCGAGCTCGGGGGGCATTCGCTGCTGGCGGTGCGGCTGATGAGCCGCATTCGTGAAGCGATGGGCCGCGATCTCGGCATCGGCGTCCTCTTCGAGACGCCAACGGTTGCCGGGCTTGCGGAGCGGCTGGAGATGGGGACGGATCAATCCGCGCTCCAAGTGCTCCTGCCGCTGCGGGCCCATGGTACCGAGCTGCCGCTCTTCTGCGTGCATCCGGCGGGCGGGCTTAGCTGGTGCTACGCCGGCCTGATGAAGCATCTCGGGATGGAATACCCGATCTACGGCCTTCAGGCCCGGGGCATTGCGCAGAGCGAGACGCTGCCGCAGTCGCTGGACGAGATGACGGCGGATTACATTGCGCACATCCGCACGGTGCAGCCAACCGGCCCGTACCGGCTGCTCGGCTGGTCGCTCGGCGGCAACGTGGCGCAGGCCATGGCCGTCCAACTGCAGCAGGAAGGGGAGGAAGTCGAGTTCCTTGCGATGCTGGATGCCTTCCCAAGCCATTATTTGCCGATTCGCGGCGAAGTGGACGAGGAAGAAGCGCTGACCGCGATGCTGGCGCTCGGCGGCTACGACCCGGACAGTCTCGGCGACGTTCCGCTCACCATGGCCGCCGCCATTGAGATTCTGCGCAGCGACGGCAGCGCGCTGGCAAGCTTGGACGAAGCGATTATCCGGAATCTGCGCACGACCTACGAGAATTCGGTCCGTCTGTTAGGGGCGTACGTGCCGAAGCGGTACGAGGGCGATCTGCTGTTCTTCCATTCCACAATTATTCCGGACTGGTTCGATCCGATCGATCCCGAGATGTGGCGCCCGTATATTAGCGGGCAGATGGAGCGCTACGATATTGCATGCCGGCATAAAGACCTGTGCCAGCCCGGACCGCTGACGGAAATCGGACAGCAGATTTCGGTGAAGCTGCAGGCGCTGAAAAGTCGGACAGTCAAAACCTTCAGGGAGGAAATCAAACGATGACCAATCCATTCGAGCGAACGGACAGCGACTACCTGGTGTTGATCAATGACGAGGGGCAGCATTCGCTTTGGCCCGCTTTCATCCCGGTTCCGCAGGGCTGGACTGCGGTGTTCGGGCAGGCTGCGCGTGAGGCGTGCCTCGACTATATCGCTGCACACTGGTCGGATCTGCGGCCTCGCAGCCTACATGCCGAGCCTGTCTGCGCCGACACGAAGCAGGGATGAAGGAAGGACCGAGTCCCAAAGTCGTTGTATGCATCGTCTACGTCGCCGCCATGTTCATGGCGGCGATGGACGCCACCGTCCTGAACGTTGCGCTGGGCACCATCAGCCGGGAGTTGAACATACCGCCGGCGGCTTCCGGCGCGCTCAACGTCGGCTATCTGGCGAGCCTTGCTCTTGTCCTGCCGGTAGCGGGCTGGCTCGGAGACCGCTGGGGAAGCAAACGGATATTGCTGCTGGCGCTCGGCTTGTTCACCGGGGCCTCCGCCTTGTGCGGACTGGCCGACGGTCTGGCGGAGCTTACCGCGTACCGGGTGCTGCAAGGCATCGGCGGCGGCTTACTGATGCCCGTCGGCATGGCGATGCTGTTCCGGGCCTTTCCGCCGCAGGAGCGGGCCAAGGTGTCGCGGGCGCTGGTGCTGCCCATTGCCGCAGCGCCTGCGCTAGGACCGATCGTCAGCGGCTTGCTGACGGACCAGTTCTCCTGGCGCTGGATTTTCTACATCAATCTCCCGGTCGGTATTCCGATTCTGCTGTTCGGACTGCTGTATCTCAAAGAGCATAAGGAACCGGAAGCCGGCCGGCTGGATCTGCCGGGCTTCCTGCTCTCCGCTCCCGGGATGGCGCTGACGATGTACGCCCTCAGCCAAGGGCCGGTTCTCGGCTGGCACTCGCCATGGATTGCGGGCACCGGACTCCTGGGCTTGCTTTTGCTGGCCGCTCTCGTCGTCGTCGAACTGCGTGAGCCGAAGCCGATGCTGGATTTGCGTCTGCTGAGCGACAGGCTGTTCCGCACGGCGGGGCTCGTCGGCATGTGCTCGGCCGCCGGCCTGCTCGGAATGCTCTACGTCTTCCCGCTGATGTACCAATATGTGCTAGGCGCCTCGGCGCTTGAGACCGGACTGACGACGTTTCCGGAAGCGCTGGGGCTGATGGTATCGTCCCAGCTCGTGCCTTGGTTTTATCGGAAGCTCGGCCCCAAACGGCTCATCATGACGGGGCTGCTCTGCACAATGGCGATCTTCGTGCTGCTGAGCTTCGTTCACGAGGGTACCGATCCATGGCTGATCCGCGGGCTGCTGTTCGGCGTGGGCGTCTGCTTGGGCCATACGGTCGGCGCGGTGCAGATCGCCTCGTTCGCCAACATTCCCCCTTCGTCGATGGGGCGCGCATCGACCTGGTTCTCGGTCCAGAACCGGCTTGGCTCCGCGATCGGTCTTGCGCTGCTGTCCGGCATTCTCGCAGCCGTAGGCACGGGAGCGGCGAACACAGCCGGAGTCATGGAGCCGAATTTGACGGCTTACCGGTCCGCACTGTTAGGAGCGGCCAGCTTCCTGCTGCTCGGTCTGTGGTTTGCGTCCGGCATCCGCGATTCCGAAGCCGCCGCAACGCTCCGCAAGCATGGAGCCCCGGTCAAGACTGGGGGAGAGCGAAGCTCCCCTGCCGAAGGGTAATGAATACGAACGAGATTGCCGACGATCCGGCCCCAAAAGCCGGGTTGCGGCAATCTTTTTATTTATTGCCAAGAAACGATCAGGATACCGGCCAGGGTGTAGCCTACCCCGATCCACTGATTCCAAGCTGGCTTTTCGCCTCCCGCAAGCACTCCCCACAGCAAAGTCACGATGGCAAACAGGGAAGCTGCCGTGATGACGATAGAGGTGTCCTCCAGTCCCAATCCGGTGTTGTAGCTGACAAGAGCGACCGCATCCAGAATGCCGACGATGGCGACCAGTCCGGCGCCGTTCCTGCCCGGAGGAGTGAGCTTGATCTTCAGCAGCCGGTAAAGGACCGGAAGCAGGATCGTGGCCTGCAGCCGTCCGATCCAGACGGTCAGCAGACCGCCGAGCGCCTCCTGCGCGAAACGGAGTCCGAAGAAGGCCGCACCGAGAAACAACGAGGCCAGGATGGCCCAAAGCACTCCGCTCGCCAACGCAGTGCCGGACCGCTGTTTCGACTTCCCGGACCATACTATGGATGCCAGTATGACTCCCGACAATGTCATGACAATGCCAAGCCAAGTCCCCGTGCCCAACCGTTCCCCGGACAGAAAGGCCAGAACGACGGTCACTACCGAGAAGCTGGAGGCGACAGGTGCGACAACGGCGGAGCTTCCGGTAAGCAGCCCTTGATACAGAAAAAGAATTCCGATCAGATCGACCGCCATCCAGAGGCTGGCTGCGGCAGCATGCTGGAGCGACAACAGAGCATGCCACTGTCCTTTCCAGAAGACGGCGGCCGTCAAAAAGAGGAGGCCGACGAGCTGCATATAAAAGAGAGTGGAAAATACGCCGATTTTTTTGCCCGATTTTCCCGCGAAGAAATCGGCCGTTCCGAAGGATAAGGCCGATACAAGCCCGAGAAGCATGCCGTTCATGAAAGCTCCCTCCTTTTCGAAAAAAATAGTTGTATAATCAATTATTTCTTATGCAATTAAATTAACACGGTTTAGTTGCTCCGTCAACGCGGAATCAAGTATGATGAAGTTAACCGATGTTCAGGAGGAAGAACGGGATGCACCGACTTGAGGAAGACCAGCTTGCGGCTTGGCGGGCTTTTGTCAATGCCCATGCCGCCGTGATTAAACGAATCGAAGCCGATTTATCCGATCAACGAAGAGAGCCGCTTACGACGTATGATGTTTTGGTAGCCTTGTACCAGTCGCCGGACAAAAAGCTGCGGATGAGCGATTTGGCCAATAAAGTCGTATTAACCCGAAGCGGACTGACCCGGGTGATCGAGCGGCTGGAACGGGAAGGGCTTGTCGAAAGGGAACGGACGGAGGAAGACCGTCGGGGAGCCTTTGCCGTGCTGACCCGGGAAGGGAAGCGGGAATTTCTCCGAACGTGGCCGGTCTATGCGGAGGGGATTTACAATTACTTCGTAAGCGTGCTGGACGAAGAGGAGCGGAAGGCCGTCGAGAAAGCCCTGACGAAAGTTACGGAGGCGCTGAAAAAAGGAGAAGGCTAAAGAAAGCTACAGACCGAACGCATAAACGGATGCATTACAAAACCGAACGAAAAACCGGCATGGAGCAAGCGGCGAGCTGCTCTTTTTTGTTGCTTCGCGCCATAATTTCGTCGGCAAGGGAATTCATTTGGGATCGCCCAAGACTTCATTTTTTCTATCGGAGGAGAGCTTTGCATGAACCGAATCTTCTTTAAAGACAACCCATGGCCCAACGGCCACGGCATCAAGGAATTCGAATGGCACGCCCGTCTGGAGCCGGACAGCGGCATCTGGTTCGATCTGCATCTGGAATCCGAGGACTACTATGCGGAAGACAACGACGACGACGAGGAAGACGAAGTGCCGGAGGATGCGCCCGACTGGAAGCACAAAATCGTATGGAATAATTACCATTCTGTTATTTTGTCCTCTACGTATTGGGGACACCAAGGCTTTTTGGCCGGCTCGGCGGCAAGCAAGCTTGAATTTGGCAAGCTCCCGGATACGACGTTTCAAGTCGACACGCTTCCCCTGCCGGAAGAGCACGATTATGAGGATGCCGCCTTCGGCATTTATTTGCTGGGCCATGACTCCGCAGCGGATCACCGCATCCGTTTTGTCAAAAACGCCGGTTTTGCGGACTATACGGTGCGCTGGTCGGGCCGAATCGCGCTGACTTATGTCGGAGAGGAAGAATATAAGTATGCGTTTGAGGCCAGCATAGTGAATGCCGTCTTCGGCGGAATCGAGCTTCCCGAGGGCTGCAGCCCGGAAGAGGGGCGCCTGCTGCTGGAGACTTATGTTTCGGACCCGGACCTGTTCGTATGGTCCCCGGAACGCCAAAGGTTTGTCTTAGGGATCTGACAGCCATCACTTTCGAGAAAATAGACATATATGCGGACTTAATTGTAGGCGTGCCTGTTCGTCGGGTACTGCCTTTTTTTGTGAGGAAAAGTAAGAATCGCCTCGATATCCCAATAGAGATACATACGGAGGTGGGGTATCTGCTGGAGGAGCGATAGCGTTCGCCTTTGTCTGCGGGAAATATTCGCTACTAAGCGGCTTCAAATATAAATTTCCTGCAGACCCGGGGTCCCCGCAAAGTAATCGGACTAAGCTTCCCTGATTCAACTTCACTTTGCGGGGTTGGGCAGCGCCCGGAAGTAGATACCCCACCCCCCTCGTGCAGCTCTATTACGTCAATTGACCACTTTCTCAACAAGCTAACCGCTTCTTGTTGACAGAAGCGGTATTAAATTTTATATTCTAATTGGGAACTATTAAGGAATTATTCCGTTAATAAATTGCAGTCAGGTTTTGCACAGGAGAGGATTATATACCGATGGACATCAGCCAAGAAGTGCTGCGCATCAAAAGCAAGCTCATACAAAGAAGGCGGGACTTTCACATGTACCCCGAATCGGGCTGGGTGGAATACCGCACGGCGGCGATTATCGCGGAACAATTGAGCCGGCTCGGATACCATGTTCACGTGCGGGAGGAAGCGTGCAAATCCGCTTCGCGCATGGGCGTCCCCCAGCCTGAAGTGCTGTGGCACCACGAGAACCGAGCGATTGAGGAAGGGGCCGATCCGAGCTGGGTCGAACGGATGCGGGACGGTCATACGGCCGTCGTGGGAGTCATCCGGACGAGGAAGCCGGGACCTGTCATAGCGCTGCGCTTCGATATCGATTCCAACGACCTGACGGAGTGCGCCGCCGAAGACCATCGTCCCGTCCGGGAAGGCTTCGCTTCGCGCCACGAGAACATGATGCACGCCTGCGGGCATGACGGGCATGCGGCAATCGGACTTGGCGTAGCAGAGCTGCTGGCCGGGTACAAGGAACGCCTGAGCGGGGAAATCCGCCTGCTGTTCCAGCCTGCGGAGGAAGGCAGCCGCGGAGCCAAAGCGATGGTCGATGCCGGATGGCTCGACGGCGTAGACTATTTGTTCGGCGGGCACATCGCCTTCAAGAGCAAAATGCTGGGCGAAATCGTCGCCGCGGTCGGAGGCTTCTTGGCGACGACCAAAATCAACGCCGTCTTCACCGGCAAAGCGGCCCATGCGGGCGCAGCTCCGGAGGAAGGGCGCAACGCCCTGCTGGCTGCGGCCTCGGCGATTGTGCATTTGAACGGCATCAGCCGCCACAGCGAAGGGGCGACCCGGATTAACGTCGGCACGCTCAAAGCGGGCTCGGGCCGCAACATCGTGGCCGACAAAGCGGTGATGGAGCTGGAAACGCGCGGCGAGACGACCGAGCTGAACGATTTTATGAAAAAGGAGACGATCCGCATCTTGGAGCAGACGGCCAAATTGCACGACGTCGCCTGCGAATGGGAGATCGTCGGTGAAGCGCCGGGAGCCGAGAGCAGCTCCGGATTAATTCCGCTCATCCGGCGGGAGGCGGAGAAGATGGGCAGCGTCAAATCTTTCGTGCCGAGAATGGACTTGGGCGGATCGGAGGATGTCGTCTATATGATGAACCGTGTGCAGGAACAGGGCGGCCAAGCGTCTTACTTGCTGTTCGGCTCGCCGCTGACCGACGGGCACCATCAGGTCCGCTTCGATTTTGACGAGGACGTGCTGCTGATCGGGACGGAAATGTTGGTTCGGCTTGTATTGGCATGTCAAGAAGGATAAGTCTAAGCAAAAGGGAGGCTGGGCGGTGCCGATCAGGCGTATCGATCTATGAAAGCGCTACCCTGGACGCCGCCCGCGAAAGCGGCGCCGTGCGTAAGCGCCGTTCGCGGGCGGCGGCAGTGGCGGACGATTAGCGCAGCTCCTTGACCCGGAATATTTTGCGGGGACGGCCGCGGCTGGTCGGCGCTTCCTCGCCGATGAGCTCGACGAGGCCGTGCTCTTCCAAGTCGCCGAGGATGCGGCGTGCGTTCCGCTTGGTCATGCCGAGCCATTCGGCGATGTCGGGGGCGCTGATCGAATTTTGACCCAAGTTTTTTTGGACGGACAGCAGCTTGTTGTAGGTCGTGATCGTCACGCCCGCTCTTTTCAGCAGCTCGCTTGTCTTGATATCCTCCGTCCGATAGTTGAAGTTGATGCTGCCCGTCTGCCGCAGGGGACCTTCGATATCGCCCGTGTCGGTGACCAGAATGGCGCAGAAATTGCCGGTTTTTTTGGCATGCTGCAGGGCGATCTGCGCATTGCGTTCGGCAGCCAGCGCGGTCACGCCGAACCCGATGCCGATGTTCGTTTTCAGGTCGGTGAGCAGGGCGATTTTTTCGAGCAGCACGGAAGGATGGGCGCTCGCCTCGGCCGTTTCGAACGCTCCCCGGGTCGTGAAGACGATATATTTCCCGTTGCCCAGGGCGACGAAGGAGCCGGACAGCGCCTCGACATGGCCCAGAATCGTCTCTTGAAGCTGGAGGTCCAGCCGGCGCACGTCGTAGGAGCTTTTGTTTTGCCCGATCAGCTTTTCCGGCTCCTCGATATCGATGAGCATGACCGCGATCTGCGATTTTTTGAAATGCATGGTTTCGCCCGCGGTGCTGGCCAGATGGAGCATCGTGCGGATCGTCATCCGGTTGGGCGTAATCCGGTATACGGGAATGCCCTGCGACTTCAGCTCCTCGTACACCCGGCTCAAGCAGGTGGCGCAGGCATCGACCTTGCCTTGAGCGAACAGCCCGGAGTGGAAGGCGACCAGCTCTTCGGTCGGCTTGAAGCCGGTATACGACAGCAGCGGAATGGCGTCGTAAGCCAGATCCAGCTCCGCGCAGGTTTCGTAGAAAGGCTCCGGCAGGATCGTATCGAAGCTGACCCGCCCGAGCTGCAGCCGGTCGCGGTATACGATTTCGAGCAGTACCTTTGTCAGGGAGGACCCGTTCAACTGCGGGAAAAGCGCCGTTTGCTTAATGTTCTGTTCCTGAGCGATAGCATAAGGGGCTTGCCCCGAAAATACCCATATGTCAATATGATGTTCTTCGCGCCGGACGATATCCGACGTTTCGCTTACGTTCTGATAAACGAACGGAACGATCGTCAACCGGTCTTGAAACTCTTGGCCGATCTCGCGAATCAGGTCGATCGAATCTTTCGGGCCGACGGCTCCAACTCTGGCAATCATATCGTTTGATGTCCTTTCCGAATGTAAAAATGCCGGACCTATTCCAAGTTCGGAGCAGCCTGCAAAAATCCTTCTGAAATGCGGGTCCGGATCGATTTTTATTTGTTGACACTATCATAGCACATGTTTTATAGTTTATTAAGGGACTATTAAGGGAATTTTTCCACTAAATCGGGGGTGGTTATTCTTGCAGGACGTCTTTGACTATATCGAGCGGCACCGGGACGAGTACATCCGCTGGCTGCAGGCGTTATGCCGCCAGCCGAGCGTTGCGGCGCAAAACCGGGGGATGGCGGAGATGGCAAAGATGGTGGAGGGGCTGATCCGGGAGATCGGCGGCCACGCGAAGCGGATCGACACTTCCGGCTACCCGGTCGTTTACGGCGAGTTTGCAAACGACAAAAAGAAAACGCTCTCTTTTTATAACCACTACGATGTGCAGCCGGAGGACCCGGTGGAGCTGTGGGACTCGCCGCCTTTTGCCGCCGAAATTCGGGATGGACGCATCTACGCCCGGGGAGTCGCGGACAACAAAGGCAATCTGACCGCCCGGCTCGCTGCGGTGCATGCCTATACGGCAGTGCGGGGCGGGCTTCCGCTGAACGTGAAGTTCGTTGTTGAGGGCGAAGAAGAGATCGGCAGTCTGCATCTCCGCGAATTTGTCGACGGGCATAGGGAGCTTGTGCAAGCGGACGGCTGCATCTGGGAGTTCGGCTACAAGAACGCGGACGGGAGCCTGCAGGCCAGCTTCGGGGTGAAAGGCATGTGCTACGTCGAGCTCGTGTGCCGGGGGGCGAATACGGAGATGCATTCTTCGCATGCGGCCGTCATCGAAAATCCGGCCTGGCGGTTAATCTGGGCGCTGAGCACGCTCAAAACACCGGACGAACGCATACATATCAAAGGCTTTTACGATAAGGTAGCTTCGTTGTCCGAGGCGGACATCGAGGCGCTCCGGCAGATGGCTTACGACGAAGAAAGCACCTTGGAGAAGTTCGGTCTGGACTCGTTCCTTCTGGGACTATCCGGTCTGCCGCTGAAAGAAAAGCTGATTTACCAGCCGACCTGTACCGTGTGCGGGTTTCAATCGGGCTATACCGGCCAGGGCAAGAAGACGGTCCTGCCGTCCGAGGCGAGAGTGAAGCTGGATTTTCGTCTCGTGCCCGATCAGGACCCGTTCGAAATCTTCCGGCTTCTGCGCCGGCATTTGGACGAGCACGGCTTCGCCGATATCGAAGCGATTCCGTATACGATGACATATCCGGCCCGTACGCCGCTCGATAACGCTCTGGCACGGTCGGTCGTCCGGACGGCCAAGGAGGTCTATGGGACGGAGCCGACGCTGAAGCCGATGTCGCCCGCGACCGGCCCGATGTACATTTTGTGCCAGCGCATCGGCATTCCTGCGGTTTCCGTCGGGGTCGGGCATTTTGCTTCGAATAACCATGCCCCGAATGAAAATATCGCGGTCGACGATTATATCCAAGGCATCAAGCATATTGCGGCCATTATCGAAGACTTTGCCATCCAAGAGTAATCTTGAAGGGGGACACACATTTATGAAAAGGTTTACATCCATCAGCTTGGCCTTGGTTCTTGCGTTGTCGGTTGGCCTTGCCGGCTGCGGCAAACCGGATGCGGCGGGTGCAGGCGGGCAGCAGGGAAGCGGGCAAACGAAGGAAAAAGTGCTGACCATTGCCCGAAGCGGCGACATTCTCGGCTTCGACGTCCACAACCACGGCTTTACGAGCACGGAGTCGGTTCATGTCAACATGTTCAACTACTTGGTCAAGCGGGACCGGGAAGGCAAGTTTCAGCCCGATCTGGCCGTATCGTGGGAAAATGTGAACCCGACCACCTGGCGGTTCAAATTGCGCCCGGGCGTCAAATTCCAGAACGGCGATCCGTTTACGGCGGCCGACGTGAAATTTTCGCTGGAGCGTGTCGCCCAAGACGCCAAGCTGGTGGAGAATGGCAACTACAAGCAGATCAAGGAAGTGAAGGTCGTCGACGAGCTGACGGCCGACGTCATTACCCACGAAGCGGAGCCGGTTCTGCTGTCGCGTCTGTCCCGCCTCGGCTCCAGCATGCTGCCGTCCAAATACATTCAGGAAAAAGGCTGGGATGAATTTCTTAAAAAGCCTGTAGGAACGGGCCCGTACAAATTCTCCGAGTGGATTCGCGACGACCGCGTCATTCTGGTGAAAAACGACGACTATTTCGGCGAAAAAGGGAAATGGGACAAGCTGGTGTTCCGCACGATTCCGGAGGAAGCGACACGGGTCTCCGAGCTGCTGACCGACGGGGTCGACATCGCGGTGCAGATTCCGCCGACCGATATGAAACGGATCAACAACGTAAACTCGACGCAGACGATCAGCGGTCCGACGACGCGCGTCATGATGCTGTCGCTGCGCACGACGAGCGGTCCGACGGCCGATCCGCGCGTGCGCGAGGCCATCGATCTGGCGATCAACAAAAAAGCGATTATCGACAGCCTGTTCGAAGGCGACGGCAAAGAAACGCTGACGCCGATTATCCCGGGCATCTTCGGAGCGAAGCCGGATTTGTTCGGCAAGTCCAACTACAATCCCGAGCGCGCCAAGCAATTGCTGAAGGAAGCCGGTTTTGAAAACGGTCTCACCATTAGCTTCACCGGCTCGGTAGGCAAGTCGCTCAAGGATAAGGAAACGTCGGAGCTGATCGCGGCGATGCTGGAGGAAGTGGGCATTAAGGTGAAGCTGGAAATTTTGGAATCGAGCAAATTCAACGAAAAACGCAATGCCGGCACGACGGGCGATATGTTCCTTGTCGCGTACTCCAACTCGATGTTCGACGCCGCGCTGCTGTATAAGCGTTTGAAACCGGATACAGGGTACAACAATCCCGAAGTGACGAAGCTGCTGAGCGACGCGGAGAAAAATATGAACGCCCAGGAGCGGGAGAAGCAGTTCCAGCAGGTGCAGGACATTTTGGCCAAGGACCGCCCGCAAATTCAACTGCTGCAATTGAGCGCGAACTACGGCATCAACAAACGCATAGAGTTTACTCCGAGAATCGACGAAATCACATATGCGGACGAAATTATTTTGAAGTAGGCCTAACCTAACACTTGTTCGAGGGGTCTCAGTCGCAGACCCCTTTGTCATTCCATCCTGTCCTTGGGAGGTACACCGTGAGGCAATTTTTCGTGAAGTCGATTATGCAGTTCATCCCCGTACTGTTTCTGATCTCCCTGATCGTGTTCCTGCTCGTCCACGTCTCCGGAGATCCGGTCACGCTGATGCTTCCGGACACGGCGACGGACGAAGACCGTAGGGCGCTGACCGTGGCGCTCGGCCTGGATCAGCCGCTGCACATCCAATATTTTAAATTTATGGCTCAGCTGGTGCGGGGGGATTTCGGGGATTCGTTCCGGTACAATCAGCCTGCGCTGCCGATCGTATTGGACCGGCTGCCGGCAACGTTCGAGCTCGCGGCTGCGGCGATGGTCATCGCGACGGTCATCGCCATTCCGCTCGGCATTATTTCTGCGACCAAGCGCAATTCGTTCTGGGACGTGTTCGCTACCGGAGCGGCGGTGCTCGGCAAGGCGATGCCGCATTTTTGGCTCGGCATCATGTTTATTCTGCTCTTCTCCGTGAACCTGGGGCTGTTCCCGGTGTCCGGCCGCGGCACGCTGCTGCATCTGGTCCTGCCCGCCGTAACGCTCGGAACGGGGATCGCCGCCGAGATGACGCGCTTGATCCGCTCCAGCATGCTGGAAATTTTGGGACAGGATTATATTCGAACCGCCCGCAGCAAGGGCGTAGCCGAGAAGCTCGTCATTTACAAGCATGCGTTCCGCAACTCGCTCATCCCGGTCGTCACGATCATGGCGCTGCAAATTTCCACGCTGATCAGCGGGGCGCTCATTACGGAGACGATCTATGCGTGGCCCGGCATGGGGCAGCTCATTATTCAAGCGGTCAATACCCGGGATATGGCGATCGTACAGGCGGCCGTGTTCGTCATCGCGTTCTTGGTCATTCTAAGCAACATGCTCGCGGACCTTGTCTACCGGCTGCTGGATCCGCGCATCAAATTCAATTAAACGCAGGAGGCGAGCGCACACATGAGCGTATCGATTGAAGCGCAAAGCGGACAGGTTAGCGCAGCATCCGCATCGAAGCGTCCCGGCAAGGCGGCGCGCATCGTCCGTTCGCTGTTGAAGAGCAAGACGGGCACCATCGGATTTATCATCGTCGTTGCGGTCGTGTTCATGGCGGTCTTCGCCGGCGCCCTGGCGCCGCACGATCCTGCCAAAACAAATGCGGTCAAGCGGCTGCTGCCTCCGATGTGGATGGCGAAGGGCACGGCGGACCATCCGCTCGGCACGGACAATTTGGGACGCGACGTCCTCAGCCGCATCATTTACGGCTCGCAAATCTCGCTGCTCGTCGGCGTATGCGCCGTGGCCGTCGCCGGAACAATCGGCGTGATCCTGGGGCTGATCTCGGGATATTACGGAGGCTGGACCGACCGGATCATTATGCGGATCGTCGATGCCTTCCTGGCGATCCCGAACATCTTGTTCATGCTCGTGATTCTTGCGGTGCTCGGTCCCGGCTTGTTCTCGCTCATTTTCGTGCTGGGGGTCACCAACTGGGTCAAGTACGCGCGCATTATCCGCGGGGAAGTGCTCAGCGTCAAGGAGCGCGATTATGTGAGAGCGGCCCGCGCCGTCGGCTCGCGGGACGTACGGATTATTTTCAAGCATATTCTGCCCAACGTCGTTTCGTCGTTCATCGTCGTGTCCACGCTGAGCATCGCCACCACCATTATTTTGGAAGCTTCTTTAAGCTTTCTCGGTCTGGGCATTCAGCCGCCGACCGTCACGTGGGGCGGCATGCTGAGCGACGGCAGACAATATCTGGCTACCAGCTGGTGGGTCGCGACGTTCCCCGGCATTGCCATAACGATTACCGTGCTGGGGATCATCTTCCTCGGCGACTGGCTGCGCGATATATTGGACCCGCGAATGAAAACGAAAGAATCTTAACTCGCGGGATGTACACGACACGAATCGAGGTGAACCCTTTGACGCCACTGTTGGAAGTTAAAAACTTGAAAACCCATTTCAAAACCGAGGGAGGCGTCGTCGCCTCCGTCAACGGGGTTTCGTTCACGGTATCGAAAGGGGAGACGCTCGCCATCGTCGGCGAATCCGGATGCGGCAAGAGCGTCACGTCCCTGTCCATTATGGGACTCGTCGCTTCGCCGGGCAAAGTGGTCGGCGGGGAGATTTTGCTGGAAGGCGAGAACCTGCTCGGCAAGAGCCATAAAGAAATGCGCAAGCTGAGGGGCAACAAGCTTTCGATGATTTTTCAGGAGCCGATGACGTCCTTGAATCCGGTGTTCACGATCGGGAATCAGCTGGGCGAAGTGTTTCGCAATCACCAGAACGCGGACAAAAAGCAGGCGAGAGCGAAAAGCATCGCCATGCTGGAGAGCGTCGGCATCCCGCGGGCGGACAAAGTCGTCGATTATTTCCCGCACCAGCTTTCCGGCGGCATGCGGCAGCGCGTCATGATCGCGATGGCGCTGGCCTGCAATCCGGCGCTGTTGATCGCCGACGAGCCGACGACCGCGCTCGACGTGACGATTCAGGCGCAAATTCTGGAGCTGCTCAAAGGCTTGAGCAAGGACCGGGATACGGGCGTCGTGCTGATCACCCACGATCTCGGCGTCGTCGCGGAGATGGCCGACCGGGTCGTCGTGATGTATGCCGGCGAGGTCGTGGAGGAGGCGGACGTGTTCGAACTGTTCGCCCGTCCGAGGCACCCGTATACGAAAGGGTTGCTCGGGTCGCTGCCGAAGCTTGACGAGCAGCGCGAAGAGCTGGACTCTATCTACGGCTCGGTGCCCAATCCGCTGAACATGCCGGGCGGCTGCGCGTTCCACCCGCGCTGCCCGGCCGCAACCGAGCACTGCAAGTCCAACGTTCCGATGCTCGAACCGGTTGCCGCGGGCCATTGGGCGCGCTGCTTCTACAGTAAGGAGTGATTTGACATGAGCCAAACGAGCCAGCTACTATTGGAAGTTAAAGGGTTAAAAAAGCATTTTCCGTACAAGCAAGGCTTGTTTTCCCGGCAAAAAGGGGTTGTGCATGCCGTAGACGGCCTCGACTTTACCGTGAACCGCGGGGAGACGCTCGGGATCGTGGGCGAGTCCGGGTGCGGGAAGTCGACGGCGGGCCAGCTTATTTTGCAGCTGCTGGAGCCGACGGCAGGCGAAGTCTGGTTCGAGGGCCAGAACTTGACCGCGCTTGGCAAAGAGGACGTGCGCAAGGTGCGCCGCCATCTGCAAATCATTTTCCAGGACCCGTACTCGTCGCTGAACCCGAGAATGAAGGTCGAGGACATCGTCGCCGAGCCGCTGGAGGTACACGGCCTGTACAAAGGCGCGGCTTTGAAGGAGCGGGTCGTCGAGCTGCTGCGGCTGGTCGGTCTGGACGAGCACCATATGTCGCGGCATCCCCACGAATTCAGCGGCGGCCAAAGGCAGCGCATTGGAATCGCCCGGGCGCTCGCGCTGAATCCGAGCCTGATCGTATGCGACGAGGCGGTATCCGCCCTGGATGTGTCGATCCAATCGCAAATTTTGAATCTGCTCAAGAAACTGCAAAAGGAACTGAAGCTGACTTATATTTTCATCGCCCACGGGCTGCCGGCGGTCAAGCACATCAGCGACCGCATCGCCGTCATGTACTTGGGCAAAATCGTCGAGCTGGCGGACCGCGACTCCTTGTTCGCGCACCCCCGCCATCCGTATACGCAAGCGCTGCTATCGGCCGTTCCGGTGCCTGATCCGACGCAGCGGAAGGAGCGCATCATTCTGCAGGGCGATCTGCCCAATCCGGCGAACCCTCCGAAGGGCTGCAGCTTTCATACGCGCTGCCCTTACGCGCAGGACATTTGCCGCAGCGCACCGCCTGCATTGGAGCGGCAAGCGGACGGCCATTTGGCGGCTTGCCATTTTCCGCTATAAAGGAGCGACCAATCGATGGAATCGAAAGCTTTGACCGAGCCAAACGATAAGCTGCATGCTTATCTTACCGTGCTGTCCGCCTATCAGCCGCAAGTGGTTCCGGGGCGCGGCAGGGTGACGTTTTTAACCAAGAAAACCGGCCTGCCCCAGCTGTGGAGCTGGGATGCGGCGACGGACCGCTGCGAGCAGGTGATCCAGCTGTCCGACCGGGTCGTGGAAGCCAAGCATTCTCCGTGCGGCACCCGGACGGTGATCGGGATGGATCATAAGGGGAACGAGAAGCAACAGCTTTATGTGCTTGACAACGACACGCTGGACGTGCAGGAGCTGACGGTGTCCCCGCAGCATTTTCACAATGTCGGAGACTGGTCTCCCTGCGGGCGGAAAATCGCATTTTCCAGCAACCGCCGGGGTCCCGGACTGTTCGATGTTTTCGTGCAGGACGTCGAGACGAAGCAGGTCGAGGAGGTTTACCGGCATGAGGGCCGGTGCGTACCGCTCTGCTGGCTGCCGGACGGCAGC
>NZ_JTHN01000133.1 GCF_001399685.1 Paenibacillus sp. A3 | reverse complement strand
CTGCAAAGCGTGCGCTGCCTCTGCCTCGACGACGAGAAGTCGTACGGCGGAGACGGAGCGAACGAGCCTGACACGAGCGAACCGCACGATCTGGCGTACGTGATCTACACGTCAGGCACGACGGGACGGCCGAAAGGCGTCATGATCGAGCACCGCAGCCTGGTCAATACGGCAGCGGCTTACCGCCGGGAATACCGGCTGGATCAGTTCCCGGTACGGCTGCTGCAGCTGGCGAGCTTCTCCTTCGACGTGTTCGTCGGGGATATTGCCCGGACGCTGTACAATGGCGGAACGATGGTTATTTGCCCGAAGGACGACCGCATCGATCCGACTCGTCTGTATGGCTGGATACGCGACCGGCAGATTACGATCTTCGAATCGACGCCGGCGCTGATCGTGCCGTTCATGGAATATGTAGCGGAGCAGGGCTTGGATATGAGCTCGATGGAGCTGCTGATCACAAGCTCGGACAGCTGCAGCGTGACGGACTACCGGCTGCTGCAGGAGCGCTACGGCTCGCAGTTTAGAATCATCAACGCGTACGGGGTAACGGAAGCGGCGATCGATTCGAGCTTCTACGACGAGCCGCTGGCGAAGCTGCCGGAGGCGGGGAACGTGCCGATCGGCAAGGCGTGGCTGAACGCCCGGTTCTACATTGTGGATGCGCACCTGAATCCGGTACCGGTAGGGGTATTGGGCGAGCTGTGCATCGGCGGCGTAGGCGTAGCCCGGGGCTACCTGAACCGACCGGAGCTGAACGAAGAGAAGTTTGTCGACAGCCCGTTCGTCCCGGGCGAGCGGCTGTACCGCACAGGCGACCTGGCGCGCTGGATGGAAGACGGCAACGTGGACTTCATCGGGCGGATCGACAATCAGGCGAAAATCCGTGGGTACCGGATCGAGATCGGCGAGGTCGAAACGCAGCTGCTGAAAGCGGACGGCGTCAAGGAAGCGGTCGTTGTCATCCGGGAGGACGGCAACGGACAGAAGGCGCTGTGCGCGTACTTCACGGCGGACGAGGAACTGCAAGCAAGCGGGCTGCGAAGCGCGATGTCGCAGGAGCTGCCGGGGTATATGATTCCGTCGTACTTTGTGCAGTTGGAGCGGCTGCCGCTGACGCCGAACGGGAAGATCGATCGCAAGGCGCTGCCTGCTCCGGAAGGAGGCGCGAGCGGATCGGAATACACCGCGCCGCGTACGCCGCTGGAAGCGAAGCTGGTTCATATCTGGCAGGAAGTGCTCGGACTTGAGAAAGTCGGAATACATGAAAATTTCTTCGACATCGGAGGACACTCCCTGCGCGCAACGACGCTGGTAAGCAAGATTCACAAGGAGATCAATGTCGATTTCCCGCTGCGGGATGTGTTTACCTGCTCTACGGTTGAAGACATGGCCCGGGCGATTGCCCGAATGGAAGAAGGGTCGTATTCGTCCATACCGGCGATTGAGGAAAGAGACTACTATCCGTTGTCGTCTGCGCAGAAGCGGCTCTTCATCCTGCATCAGCTGGAAGGAGCGGAGTTAAGCTACAACATGCCGGGAGCGATGCTGCTCGAAGGGACGTTGGACCGGCAGCGGTTCGAAGAGGCGTTCCGCGGGCTGATCGCTCGGCATGAGACGCTGCGCACCGGCTTTGAAATGGTGAACGGCGAAGCGGTGCAGCGGGTTTACCCGCAAGCCGACTTTGCCGTGGAGCATGTGCAAGCGAGCGAAGAGGAAGCGGGAGAGGTCGTACGCCAATTCGTCCGCGCGTTTGATCTGGCGAAGCCGCCGCTGCTGCGGGTAGGTCTGCTTGAGCTTGCGGAAGATCGGCATATCCTGATGTTCGACATGCATCACATCGTTTCCGATGGCGTCTCGATGGACGTCCTGGTCGAAGAGTTTGTCCGCTTGTACAGTGAAGAAGAGCTTGAGCCGCTGCGGATTCAGTACAAGGATTATGCGGCATGGCAGCAGTCCGAAGCGCAGCAGGAGCAGTTGAAGCGGCAGGAAGCGTACTGGCTGGATAAGTTCCAAGGGGAACTTCCGGTGCTGGAAATGCCGACGGATTATGCGCGTCCGGCTATGCAGAGCTACGAAGGGCATGCGCTTCAATTTTTCATAGATGAGCAGAAGAGCGAAGGTCTGAAGCGGCTCGCGGCCGAAAGCGGAGCGACGCTGTACATGGTATTGCTTGCGGCGTATACGATCGTGCTGCATAAATATACGGGTCAGCAGGACCTGAATGTAGGGACGCCGATTGCGGGAAGAAACCATGGCGATGTGCAGCCGCTGATCGGGATGTTCGTCAATACGCTGGTTATCCGCAGTTATCCTTCCGGGGAGAAGACGTTCCTGGATTACTTGAAAGAGGTCAAGGAAACGACCTTGGGTGCCTACGAGCACCAGAACTATCCGTTCGAAGAGTTGGTCGATAAAGTGCAGGTTGCCCGCGATTTAAGCCGCAATCCGCTCTTTGACACGATGTTTACTCTGCAAAACACGGAAAACAAGGAGATCCGACTCCCGGGGCTTAAGCTGACTCCATATCCGAGCGAGGAAATCGTATCCAAGTTTGACCTGAGCTTGGACGTGACGGAAATCGGCGGCGGTCTGGAATACATCCTCGAGTATGCGACTGCCTTGTATAAAAGGGAAACGGTAGAACGGCTCGCGAAGCACTTCGAGCAACTTCTCGAAGCGATCGTGAACGAGCCGGGGGCGAAGATTGCGACGCTTGGCCTGCTGACTGCGGCTGAAAAGGAACAAATTCAGCATGCGTTCAACCCGGCGCTGCCTGAGCTGCCGCCGGAGAAGACGTTCCACCGGCTGTTCGAGGAGCAGGCGGCGCGCACCCCGGAAGCGACGGCGGTCATGTACGAGGACAAGCAGTTGACATACGGGGAGCTGAACAAGCAAGCGAACCGGCTGGCTTACACGCTGCGCGAGGGCGGCATCGGCAGAGAATCGATTGTCGGCATTTTGGCGGACCGTTCGGTGGACCTGCTGGTCGGCGTCATGGCGGTCTGGAAAGCGGGAGGCGCGTATGTGCCGCTCGATCCGGAGTATCCGTCGGACCGCATCCGGTTCATGCTGGAGGACAGCGGGGCTACGGTGCTGCTGACGCAAACCCATCTGCAGGACCAAGCCCAAGCGTGGCTGGCGGAAGATTCGGCACTGCAAAGCGTGCGCTGCCTCTGCCTCGACGACGAGCAGTCGTACGGCGGAGACGGAGCGAACGGTCCTGACGCGAGCGAACCGCACGATCTGGCGTACGTGATCTACACGTCGGGCACGACGGGACGGCCGAAAGGCGTTATGATCGAGCACCGTAGCCTGGTCAATACGGCGGCGGCTTACCGCCGGGAATACCGGCTGGATCAGTTCCCGGTACGGCTGCTGCAATTGGCGAGCTTCTCCTTCGACGTGTTCGTCGGGGATATTGCCCGGACGCTGTATAACGGCGGAACGATGGTTATTTGCCCGAAAGACGACCGCATCGATCCGACTCGTCTGTATGGCTGGATACGCGACCGGCAAATTACGATTTTCGAATCGACGCCGGCGCTGATCGTGCCGTTCATGGAATATGTAGCGGAGCAGGGCTTGGACATGAGCTCGATGGAGCTGCTGATCACAAGCTCGGACAGCTGCAGCGTGACGGACTACCGGCTGCTGCA
>NZ_JTHN01000132.1 GCF_001399685.1 Paenibacillus sp. A3 | reverse complement strand
CGGACTACCGGCTGCTGCAAGAGCGCTACGGCTCGCAGTTTAGAATCATCAACGCGTACGGGGTAACGGAAGCGGCGATCGATTCGAGCTTCTACGACGAGCCGCTGGCGAAGCTGCCGGAGGCTGGGAACGTGCCGATCGGCAAGGCGTGGCTGAACGCCCGGTTCTACATTGTGGATGCGCACCTGAATCCGGTACCGGTAGGGGTATTGGGCGAGCTGTGCATCGGCGGCGTAGGCGTAGCCCGGGGTTATTTGAACCGTCCGGAGCTGAACGAAGAGAAGTTTGTCGACAGCCCGTTCGTCCCGGGAGAGCGTCTGTACCGCACAGGCGACCTGGCGCGCTGGATGGAAGACGGCAACGTGGACTTCATCGGGCGGATCGACAATCAGGCGAAAATCCGTGGGTACCGGATCGAGATCGGCGAGGTCGAAACGCAGGTGCTGAAAGCGGACGGCGTCAAGGAAGCGGTCGTTGTCATCCGGGAGGACGGCAACGGACAGAAGGCGCTGTGCGCGTACTTCACGGCGGACGAGGAACTGCAAGCAAGCGGGCTGCGAAGCGCGATGTCGCAGGAGCTGCCGGGGTATATGATTCCGTCGTACTTCGTGCAGCTGGAGCGGCTGCCGCTGACGCCGAACGGGAAGATCGATCGCAAGGCGCTGCCGGCGCCGGAAGGAGGCGCAAGCGGATCGGAATACACCGCGCCGCGTACACCGCTGGAAGCAAAGCTGGTCCGTATATGGCAGGAAGTGCTGGGGGTTGCAACCGTTGGCGTGAAGGACAACTTCTTCGATCTCGGCGGACATTCCCTGCGGGCAACGACGCTGGTCAGCAAGGTGCACAAGGAGCTGAACGTCGAACTGCCGCTGCGCGACGTGTTCCGCTACGCTACGATTGAAGAGATGGCCCAAGCGATTGCCCGGATGGAAGAGGGGGCGTTTTCGGCGATACCGGTGGCGGAGGAGAGGGAGTACTACCCGCTATCTTCCGCACAGAAGCGGCTCTTCATCCAGCATCAGCTGGAAGGGGCGGATCAGCTGTATAACATGCCGGAAATCATGCGGCTGGAAGGGCCGGTGGATCTCGATCGCTTCCAAGAAGCTTTCCGGAAGCTGATCGCGCGTCATGAGACGCTGCGTACCAGCTTTGCGATGGTACATGGCGAGCCTGTCCAACAGGTGCATGACGAAGTCGAATTTGCTGTGGAGTACAGCAAGGCTGCCCAAGAAGAGGCCGCGGATATCGTCCGCCGTTTCGTCCGCGCGTTTGATTTGAAGACAGCGCCTTTGCTTCGCGTAGGATTGGTCGAATTGGAGCAAGACGTTCACATCCTGATGTTCGACATGCATCACATTATTTCGGACGGCGTTTCGATGACGATTTTGGTGGAAGAGTTTACCCGGCTCTACGCCGGCGAGGAGCTGCCTCCCCTGCGGATCCAGTACAAAGATTATGCCGTATGGCAGCAATCCGAAGTTTACAGGGAGCGGACAACTCGGCAGGAGGCGTATTGGCTGCAAAAGCTGGCAGGCGATCTTCCTAAGGTGGATTTGCCTACCGACTACGATCGGCCTGCAACCCGAAGCTTCGACGGAGCGCACATCGAGTTCGAGGTCGACTCCGCTCTTGCGAAGCAGTTGAATGAGCTGGCGGCCAAGCAAGATAGCACGCTGTACATGGTTCTGTTGTCGGCCTATACCGTGCTGCTTTCCAAATACAGCGGGCAAGAAGACATTATTGTCGGAACGCCGGTTGCGGGAAGAACGCATGCCGATCTGGAGCCGATCCTCGGGATGTTTGTCAATACGCTCGCGATCCGCAACTATCCGGCAGGAGACAAAACGTTCCTCTCCTATCTGACAGAAGTCAAAGAGTCGGCTTTGGGGGCGTTCGAGCATCAGGATTATCCTTTCGAAGAGCTCGTGGAACGATTGAATGTCAAGCGGGACCCAAGCCGCAACCCGGTGTTCGACACGGCATTCGACTTGCAAAATGTTGACGATCGCGATGCCGACTTCGAAGCGTTGAAGCTGACTCCGTATGATCAGGACGAGGAAGAAGAAGTGAAATTCGATCTTATCTTGTCCATGTACGAAGAAAACGGAGTGCTCAAGGGAGGCTTCCATTATTGCGCCAAATTGTTCAAGGCGGCGATGATCCAGACCATGGCTCAAGATTTATTGCTGGTGCTGGCTCAAATCTGCGAAGATCCCCAAATCCAATTGAGCGGGGTCCAATTAAATAAACAAGCGGCAAGCGATAAGAACAAAAGCTCGATAGACAGCATTGAATTTGCATTCTAGACAAAGCTCTGCAAGGAACAGTTTGTTCATGCCTGATACAGGAGTGTATGTCCGAATTCGTTCGAGACATACACTCCGGGCATGTTGTCATCACATCTTAGGGGAGGGATACGAATGAAATCCTTGTTTGCAAAGGAAGAAATGTATTGGAACGAAAAGTTCGATGCCGAAGACAGCATGAGCTTCCTGCCCTATAGCAACTCCATCATGAAAATCAGCAGTGCGGATCATGCGGCAGCACCGGGCGTGATTCAGCGTACGCTGCCGAAGGAGCTGTCCGATAGAATCGTACGCCTCGCCAATGGATCGGACATGGCCGTTTTTATGATCGTATTGGCAGGGGTTAACGCTCTGCTCTATGCCTATACCAAGCGGGAGAACGTGCTGGTAGGTATCCCCGCATCGGCGCTGAATGACGAGAATCCGCCGATTCAAGATTTTCTGATTATTAAAAATATCATCCGTCGCGAAAGCACGTTTAAATCGCTGCTGGGCCAAATCAAATCGTCGGTCGGCGAAGCTTTGGAACATCAGCATATTCCGTTCAGAAAAATGATTCATTCCATGAATTTCCAATACACCTCCGATGGCGTGCCTGTCGTTAATACGATGGTTTCTTTTAAAAAAATACATGGGTCAGAATTTACAAAAGCCGTATCGGCTGATACCGTATTTGAGTTTGATGCGGACCATGACGCCATCCGGTTAAGCGTAAGCTTTGACGGCAATCGGTACGATCAAAATTTCATGGCCGCGGCGGTCGATCATCTTGAGCGGCTGCTGTCCGTCGTCTTGTTTCAGCCGGAGCTTGAGCTCGGCACCGTGGACATGCTGTCGGAGTCCGAGAAGCATCAGCTGCTGTATGGGTTCAACGATACCGCGACGGAATATCCGCGGGATAAAACGATTCATCAGCTGATCGAGGAGCAGGCGGAACGGGTTCCGGACGCGGTGGCGGTTGTTTTTGAGAAGGAGCAGCTTACTTACCGCGGGCTGAACGAGCGGGCGAACCGGCTGGCCCGGACACTGCGTGCCGAAGGCGTGCAGCGGGATCAACTGGTAGGCCTGATGGTCGGGCGTTCGCTGGAAATGGTCGTCGGCATTTTGGGAATCTTGAAGGCTGGAGGCGCGTATGTACCGATTGATCCGGAGTATCCGGAGGAACGCATCCGCTATTTACTGGAAGATTCTGAAGCGCGGCTGCTATTGACGCAGCGGCACTTGATGGAGCGCGTATCCTTTGCCGGGAAAGCGATCGCGCTGGACGACGAGGCGGCCTACAGCGAGGATGGATCGAATCTGGAGCCGGTCACCGGGCCGAACGATCTGGCCTATGTGATCTATACGTCGGGAACGACGGGCAAGCCCAAAGGGGTACTGGTAGAGCATCGCGGGCTGAGCAGCTTGAAAATGATGTTTGGGGAAACGCTGCAAATGAGCGAGCGGGACCGAGTGGTCCAATTCGCCAGCTTGTCGTTCGATGCGTCGTGCTGGGAAATTTTCAAAGCGTTATTTTTTGGCGCGGCTTTATATATTCCGACGGCCGAGACCATTCTGGACTATCGATTGTTCGAGAATTTCATGAACGAGAACGGGATTACGGCAACGATCCTGCCGCCGACGTATGCGGCCTATTTGAACCCCGATCGGATGCCGAACCTAAAAAAACTCATTACCGGAGGTTCTGCCGTTTCGGTCGAATTCGTTCAGCAGTGGAAAGACAAAGTGCTGTATTTTAACGCCTACGGTCCGACGGAAGCTTCGATCGTTACTTCGGTTTGGGCGGCTTCGACGAGTGCTGTCGACCGGAAGTCGATTCCGATCGGCCGTCCGATTCAGAATCACCGGATTCATATTGTTGATTCGCAGCAACAACTGCTGCCGGTCGGTGTGGCGGGGGAGCTGTGCGTCGCAGGGGTAGGATTGGCTCGCGGCTATTTGAACCGTCCGGAGCTGACCGCAGAGAAGTTCGTGGGCAATCCGTTCGCGCCGGGCGAGCGAATGTACCGTACCGGCGACTTGGCAAGGTGGCTGCCGGACGGCAACATCGAATATATGGGCCGCATCGACCATCAAGTGAAAATCCGCGGCTACCGGATCGAGATTGGCGAGGTCGAAGAGCAGCTCTTGAAGATTGCGTCGGTTCAAGAAGCGATCGTTATTGCGCGTGAAGACGCAAGCGGACAAAGTCAGCTGTGCGCCTACTTCGTGGCGCAAGCGAAGCTGAAGACGACTGAGCTGAAGGAAGCTATGGCGAAAGAGCTGCCGGGCTACATGATTCCGTCGCACTTTGTGCAGCTGGAGCGGATGCCGTTAACGCCGAATGGCAAAATCGACCGCAAGGCGCTGCCCGCTCCGGAAGCAAGCCATCATGAAACGGAATACGTTGCGCCGCGCTCGCTGCTTGAAATGAAACTTGTCCAAATCTGGCAGGAAGTGCTCGGTTTAGATAAGGTAGGAATAAAGGACGATTTCTTCGAGATTGGCGGAAACTCGATCAACCTGATGCGGTTAATTCAACGAATCTATGACGAAACGGGAAGAGAAATCCCGCTGCATAAAGGATATCAGGATGTAACTGTCGAAGCGATGGCGCTTGAGAATTGGGAATCCGGGTTTGAGCAGGACGGCCATCATTTCATGAAGCTGAATAAGCATGGGGCGACGAATTTGTTTTGCTTTCCTCCGGGAAGCGGATTCGGCATAGGCTATCGGGGGTTAGCGGATAGACTGGAGAACCGGTACGCGGTGTACGCGATTGATTTCATCGACGATTCCGATAGCTACGAGGACATGCTGAATCGTTATGTGGACGAGGTCATCCGCATCCAGGATCAGGGGCCTTATATCTTCCTTGGGTACTGCTTCGGCGGGAATTTGATGTTCGAAGTAGCCAAAACGATGGAAAAGAGAGGGTACCAGGTATCGGATCTGATCATGGTAGATTCGTGGATTAAGGAGACCCTGACACCGGCGGATACGACGGAAAAAGAGCTGCAAGAAACAATGGAGGATTTGACGGAAACGGAAAAAGAACTGCTGGAAAACCCCTTGATTCGGGAGCGTGTACAGCAAAAGGTGCGCGCGACCTTGACGTACGAGGCGCAATTGATCAACACGGGCACCGTTCAGGGAACCATTTACGAGTTGGTCGCGGAAGACAGCGATGCTTTCCGATTGGAGCACCAGCTGCCGTCATGGCGCGGAGCCGCCGGGCAAGCCTATACGGAATATAAGCTTGCAGGCGCTCACGAAAAATTGCTGGAACCCGAATGCATTGATGGAACATCGATTGTCATTCAGCGTATCCTCGATCAAATCGTGGAACAGAACGACGCATCCCGAAAGGTGCTGCATGGAGGATGAGCGGCGCCCGCAAGCTTTGAAAGGGGATAACACGGTGGCGCAAAAACGAAATCAAGTATTAGCCCTATGGACAGCATTCCGTTGGTTATTAACATTTGTAAACAATCACAGGGGCTGGATGATCGTTGGAATCGCCTCTGCCATTGCCGCGGCCGTGATCGAGGTATGGACAGGCAGCTTGATCGAGCAATTGACGACCCACGCCGAGAATGGGGCGGGGCCGATTGTCACGCAAATCGTCTATACCGTTTTTATCGTCATTTTGATCGGGGTGCCCGCCAAATATTTTATGGTTTACGGTGTGGAGCGGAGCAGCGCCCTGGCTGTAAGAGATATTCGCAACCATGTGATGAATCATGTGGGGAAGCTGCCTATTCATTACGTTGAAAAACAACATTCGGGCGACGTCCTTTCGCGGATAAGCAACGACATCCAGCTCATCCATCAATTCATGATCCGGGATTTGGCGCAATGGTTTTATCATCCGCTGCTGTTTATCGGCTGTTTCATTTATTTAATATGGATACAATGGGAGCTTATGCTGTACAGCTTGCTGCTGTTTCCCGTTTCCTTGCTGGTTTCGCAATGGATCGGGAAGCAGCTGCAGCAGCTGACGGAAGAAGCCCAGGCCAATATGGGACGGATGAACGTCAATTTGCAGGATACGCTCGGGGGAATGCCGATCGTTAAGAGCTATTTATTGTCGGGAATGATGTTCCGCTCTTATCAAAGGCTGCTGCAATTGACGGCGCAAAAAAAGCTGGCCGTGAAAAAGAGGGAGGCTTGGGTGAACCCTCTCTTGTCTACGCTGATGCTTAGCCCGATCATCTTTGCCGTAAGCTACGGAAGCTATTTGATTTCCAAAGGCTTGCTCGGTACAGGGGAATTAATCGCCTTCCTTTATTTGTTGAATTTATGCTTGGATCCGCTTGACCACATTCCCGAGCTGATTACGCATACGTTTGAAATGACCGGCGCTTTAAAACGGATCTCGGGGATTCTGGAGCAGCCTGTCGAGAACCAAGAAGGGCATTCCATTGCGCTGACAAGCGCTCCGCCCATTGCGTTCGATAACGTTTCTTTTGCTTACGAAGGTAGTCCCCCCATCCTGCGGAACCTAAACTTTACGGTACCGGAAGGGGCAACGATCGCTTTAGTCGGAGCAAGCGGGGGAGGAAAGAGCACGGTATTTAAGCTGTTATGCGGTTTTTATCCTTTGACTGCGGAGCAAGGAACGATAAAAGTATTCGGTCAGTCGATCAGCGGCTGCAATCCGGACAGACTGCGCTCCCATTTGTCCGTCGTTACCCAAGATTCGTATTTGTTCAGCGGCACCGTAGCTGAGAATATCGCCTACGGCCGGGAGCATGCGTCTATGGATGAGGTGATCGAAGCCGCAAAGTCGGCTCATGCGCATCATTTTATTATGGAGCTTCCCGAAGGATATCAAACGAACGTAGGGGAGCGGGGCGGATTTCTTTCCGGGGGACAGCGTCAGCGGATTGCCATTGCGCGCGCTCTGCTTAAGAATGCCCCGATTCTGCTGTTGGACGAACCCACATCCGCATTGGACCCCGAGTCTGAAGGCTCTGTCCAAGAGGCGCTGAGCGTGCTCATGAAACAAAGAACGACCATCGTTATCGCTCACCGGTTGTCGACCGTCCAGAACGCGGATCAAATCTGGGTCATGGAGCAGGGGGAAATTGTCGAAGCGGGCAGCCATGCCGAGTTATTGGAGAAGAAGGGATTATACGCTCAATCGTACCATCAGGAGTTTACCGATCTTGCGAAGCGCAAGGAGGCGGTTTATACGTGAAGACAGGCGGATTAATCTCATATGCCAAAGAGCTCGGGTACTTGATGAGGTTCATGAACCGAAAACGCAAAACGAATTACTACATCGGCCTGAGCGTAACGGCGGTCAATCAAACGTTATTTCTCGTATCCTTTAGTTTGGTCGTCCAAAGTTTGGTCAATTTTGCCGAGTCCCGGGATACTTCGCTTCTGTTCCAAGCCTTCTACATTTTGGCCGGCGCTTTGCTGCTGGAAAACGTCATTTCTCCTTGGTTTACATACATGTATCAACGAAGCGTAGAGTTTACGGTACTGGAGATCCGGGAGCGGCTTTATCATAAGATTTGCCGGCTTCGAGCGAAATATTTGGAGCAGACGCATAATGGAGATTTGCTCTCGCGGGTCAATAATGATGTAACTACCGTAGAGACGACGTACTCCACTACTTATTTCGTGATGCTGCTGCAAATCGTTTTCAGCATCGGCTCCATCGTGGCGATGCTGCTCATTCATTGGCAGTTTGCCTGCGCTTCGCTGACGATTCTGCTGCTGTCCTTTTCGATTAGCATCCGGTTTGTCCGGCAGATTCGGAGCCTGTACGAACAATCGCTCCAAGGGCTGGCTAAAATGACGGAAAAGTTTCTGGACTTTATCGGTGGCATTCAATTGGTCAAATTGTTCCATATTCGTCCGATCTACTCTCAATATCGAGACCTGAATGAGCAAGTGGCGCAGATTGCGGTGCAAACGGCCAAAAAAAGCGGGATGCTGACGGCCGTTAACCATTTTGTCAGCTACGTTACGTTTTGCGGGATTATCGTCATCGGCAGCTTGCTATATGCCTATGACCTGATTGGAATGGGAAGCGTTGCGGCGCTGGCCGTGCTGCAAATCAACTTGACCCATGCCATCATGAATTTCGGCACCGTGCTGTCGCTTGCACAAAATTCATTAGCCGGCGCGCACCGGATCCAGGAAATATTGGAGGAAGAAGAAGAGCCGGAGCGGATCGGCTCTTCGGTAAGCAAATTCGTTTCGGAGGCTATGGTGGAATTCCGGGACGTGGAGTTTTCTTATCAAGGAGATAAACGGGTTCTGCACAAGCTCTCTCTCCAGGTCTATAAGGGACAGGTCGCGGCAATCGTTGGAGCAAGCGGCAGCGGCAAGAGCACCTTGATCAAATTGCTGCTGGGCTTTTACCCCGTCGACCGCGGAGAGATTTTGCTGCAAGGCAAACCGTTCGGGCACTATACGTTGGAAGAGATCCGCGGCCAAATCGCCTATGTACCGCAAGACGCCTTTCTGTTCAGCGGCACGATCGAGGACAACATTCGTTACGGGAATCCGCACGCGACAACGGAGGAGGTCGTGGATGCCGCGAAAGCCGCTTATGCCCATCATTTTATTCAAGAGCTGCCCGAGCAGTACAACACCCAAGTAGGGGAGCGGGGAGCGTCGCTATCGGGCGGGCAAAGGCAGCGTATTGCGATTGCCAGAGCGATCCTGAAAAATGCACCGATCTTGCTGCTGGACGAGGCAACGTCGGCGCTCGATAACGAGTCAGAATATTGGGTACAGCAAGCCCTGAACGAGTTGATGAAAGGTCGAACGACTATTCTCATTGCCCATCGCCTGAGCACCGTGGAGAAAGCGGATTTCATTACGGTCATGAATCAGGGGACGATCGTGGAGCAGGGCACGCATCAGAAATTGCTTGAACGCGGAGGTTACTACGCGAGGTTATACGGATAGTTGGCGGGATAGGCATCAGCCAATTCCCGGCAGTTGCAAATGCAAAAACAGGCAGAGGCCGCTAAGGGCTCCTGCCTGTTTTTTTATGCGCTGATGCGCAGCTTGCTGTTTTATTTGCCCTGCTTCACTTCGTTCAAGAGCGAGAGGTCGAGGAATTTGCTCAGGTCCAGCTCCTCTTTCTTCACGTCCTTGATGTAGCCGGCCTCGATGGAGACGCGGGCCATTTCTTCAATCGCTTCCTTGCTTACGTCCGTCGTCAGATTCAAGTGGGAGATCGCCGCTTTAATCAAAGCGGTATCCATTCCTTTTCCGCTGAGCGCCTTCAATTGGTTGTTGATCAGTTCATACGCTTTGTCCGGATTTTTCTTAATAAAGTCGATCGCGTCCGCATTGGCTTGAATGGCTCCCTTCGCCAGCTCGCGGTTGTCTTTCAGGAACTTGTCGCCGGCAACGAGAATCGTGAGCGGATAATTGCCGTTGTTCGGCGGAACTTGATCCCACGGCACGATCACTTTGCCGATGCCTTCCTGCTCCATCTGCGTGCCCCACGGCTCAGGGATCAGCGTCGCGTCGATTTCTTTCTGACGCATCGCCACGAGCGTGTCCGCCGGAGCCCGGGCAATCAGCTGCACGCCGCTCTTGTCGGTCGTCACGTTCAGATTGTTCTGCTTCAGCAGCAGGCGAAGCGAAATTTCGTTCGTGCTGCCTTTCGTCGGGATCGCGACGGTTTTGCCGACCAAATCCTTGACGCTGTTGATGCCGGAATCTTTGCCGGCTACAACCACGGCGCCTCCATTATTCGAACCGGAAATGACGCGGAAGTTTTTGCTTTTCAGGAACTGGTTCGTCGAAGGTCCGGGACCGACGAAGCCCAGGTCGATCTGATCCGTAGCCAGCGCGGTGGAGAAGTCGGACCCGTTGTCGAACGGCGTCACCTCGATCTTGACGTTCTCGCCCCAGTACTTTTTGAACAAGCCCTGCTCCAGAGCGACATAGCCTGGCGCATGGGTAACGTTCTTGAAGATGCCGAGCCGTACCGTTTTCGCCGCGGCCGTTTTGTTCGCTCCGGCGGCTCCGTCTTTCGGCGCTTCCGTTTTGCTTCCGCAGGCGGAAAGCGCAAGCGATGCGGTCAGAACAACCGCCAGCAGTGCAGACCATTTTTTCATCGTACCGTTTCTCTCCTTTGTATAGCACCGGCCGTTCGGCCGTGCTGCCCCCGATTGGTTATTTTTTGCCGCTGATTAATCCGTAGCGCAGTAATAGTTTATCCTCAAGCCGCTTGAAGCAAAAGTGATCGGACACCGTGCCGAGCACGGCGATGATGATCACGATGCAGAGCATGAGTGCCGTATCGGCCAGATTGCGGCCGTCCTGCAGCAGTTGTCCGAGGCCGACGCCTTTGGCGATCAGCTCGCCCGCGACAAGCGCCCGCCAGGCAAAAGCCCAGGCGACGCGAACGCCGGTAATCATGTGAGGGAACGCGGCGGGGACCATGATTTGGTAAAACATGCGCATGCCGTCGCCGGTTCCCATCGTTTGCGCGGCCTTGATATAAATGGAAGGAATATTTTTGATCCCCGTCCGGCTGGCCATCGCCATCGTCCATGTGGCGCCCAGCATGGTGATGAATATAACCGAGAAATCGTTCATTCCGAACCAGATGATGGCAAAAGGCAGCCAAGCGATACTTGGAATCGTCTGCAGCGCCACGACCAGAAAGCCGATCGTGTCATCGATCAAACGGTACCGCGCGAACAGGAAGCCGAGCACCGTGCCGACCAGGATCGAGACGGCAAACGCGAGCAGAAGCCGCTTCAGACTTTGAAACGTCGCTTCAAGCAACTGGCCGTGGACGAATCCGTCGTAGAACGCTTGAAACGTCTGGGTGACGGAAGGGAATTTCCAGCCCCAGTCGAATATTCTAAATCCCGCTTCCCACGCTATCAAGAGCAGAACCAGGAAGAGGCCCCTTCTTAATGCTGTACTCATCGCCCATCTCCTCCTTTACCACTTTTTCCAGCTCGTCGGCCAGCGCATCCATAATGCTGGCTTCCACGTGATGCAGGACGGAGTCGGCGTAATCGCGCGGACGCGCCGCCTGAACGGCGAATTCCTTCTTGATCTTCCCGGGACGGGTCGACATGACCAGCACGCGGTCCGACAAGATGACGGCTTCCCGGATGTTATGCGTAATGAACAGGATTGTTTTGCGCGTTCGCATCCAAATTTCTTCAAGCTCCTTGTGCAGAATGAGCCGGGTCTGTTCATCCAGTGCCGCAAAAGGCTCATCCATGAGCAAAATTTCCGGGTCCATCGCCAGCGCGCGGGCAATGGCAGCCCGCTGCTTCATGCCGCCCGACAGCTCGTGCGGGTAGCGGTCCGCGAATTTGCTCAAATGCACCGCTTTAATCTGCTCCATCGCCATGGCTTCGCGTTCCTTCTTGCCGATGCCTTTTTGCTTCAGTCCGAACGCGACATTATCCAGCACCGTCAGCCACGGGAACAAGGCGTGCTCCTGAAAAACGACGACGCGGTCGGGTCCGGGCGAGCTGCAAGGTTTGCCGTTCACCGTAATGGTTCCCTGCTCCGCTTGCTCCAGGCCGGCGACCAAATTGAGCAGCGTGGATTTGCCGCATCCCGACGGGCCGAGCAGCGAGACGAATTCGCCCTTGCGGATCGTCAGGGAAACGTTGTCAATGGCGGTAAAACTGCCGCCGGTACGCTGATGGAACGTCTTGCTGACGTCTTTGATTTCAATCAATGGGTTCACTCTCCTCGAAGAGACATGAAAAAACGCAAAATCAACTATACCAACTTATTTTATAGGAATTAGGTGTATTGTCAACTACAAATTTTGCAGGATTTCGCGGTCTTTTGTCGAATGGTAGAAGCAGACCACATTTTTCCTATTTTTATAGAAAGGTATGGGTGTGAATGAAGCGAATGAAGCGAGTCGCGGTACTTGCCGCGATCATTAGCGGAGCGT
This sequence comes from Paenibacillus sp. A3, assembly GCF_001399685.1. Lineage (GTDB taxonomy): Bacteria > Bacillota > Bacilli > Paenibacillales > NBRC-103111 > Paenibacillus_G. Next base: position 34,903 of record NZ_JTHN01000132.1, on the reverse strand, counting down.
TCGCCGCCGGCGTTTACGCCGAGAACGTTTTGCAGCGGGTAGACGCTTACCTGCGTCCCGATTTCAATCTCGTGCTGGATGGGGAGTCCGTCAAGCTGTCGGAATCGCCGCTGGTGTATAAGGACAAGAGTTACCTGCCGCTGGCCGATCTGACCAGACTGCTTGGCGCCAACCTGCTCTGGCGGGAAGATACGAAGACGATCTACATCAACAGCCGGATTAATCCCGAGCAGAAGCCGGAGGATTCGAATCAGGAATACGAATCGATCGAGCTGTCCGACCCGTACTCGATTACGCTCAAATACCTTGGGGCCGAATACCCGATGCTTCTGACGTACAACAAGAAGAATTTGTCGGCCTATGTGCCGTATTACCGGGAAACCGACGTCAAACGGATGGGCATCGATACGAGTGGCTTGAAGAAAGCGCGGGAGCGCCTGACCGGTGTGGTGTACATCAATGAGCAGGAGCTGAAGAAGCGCTGGCGGCAGAACCCGGAGCAGGTGTACGCCACCAATGGCGACAATTACATCATCAAAGGGGAAGTAAGCCCGAAAAAGATCGAGACGCTGCGGACGTACATCAAAAATTCGCAGATGCTCAAGTACGGGGAAGCGGTGTTCTACCAAAAAGCGGTCATTATCGACAAACGCGAGGAAGAGGACGAGTACGATTACTTGTTCCACGAAACCGTACAATTGCCTATCGATCCAAAAAGCCCTCCGCCCCCGAACGGAGGCGTGGTCAAGAGGTATATACTAGGTCGTCTGAAGCTGACGAAAAACAATGCTTCCTCCGAGATCAGCTATACTGTCAACATGATCGACCGCATTGACCTGCAGGAGGAAGCCAACAAACGGGGCACTCGTTAATCTTCGTGTTTCCAATAGAGAATGGCGATTTGCGTCCGGTCCCTCAGGCCGAGCTTGCTCAAAATCTCCGATATGTAATTTTTGATCGTCCCTTCGCTCAGGAACAGTTCCTGGGCGATTTCTTTATTGGACAACCCTTCCGCGATTTTCTCGACTACCTGCTTCTCCGTAGGGGTGAGGCCGTACGCTTCGAACCTGGCAAAAGGGTCCTTGCGGCTCTGCGTCACTTGTTCCAAAGCCGCCTCCGCTTGCGCTTGCGCGGGAGACTGGGGATGAATCCAGCCGGTCAGCTTGCGGGCAATATCCGGGTGGATGAGCCAGTTGCCTTGGTGAACCGTTTTAATGCCCTGCACGATTCGGTCCGGCGGGATATTCTTGAGCAAGTAGCCGCTTGCGCCGTTGCGCAGCGCCTCGACGATATAATCGTCGTCGTCGAAGGTCGTCAGAATGAGCACGCGGGTATCGGGCGACGCCCGCTTGATGTTCAACGTGCCTTCGACCCCGGAGCAGTTAGGCATGCGAATATCCATCAGCACGACATCGGCGGTTTGTCCGTCGGTAAAAAAGCGGTGGGCTTCGTTTCCGTCGCCGCACGCTCCAACTACGCGTAATTCCGGGTCTAGCTCCAAAATCATTTTCATGCTTTCACGGATAAACGGGTCGTCATCAACAATTAATACTCGAATCATGGCAGCATTACCCGCCTCCTAATGGGTTGGAATCTTTCGTCGGTGCCTCTTATTGCGCACCGGGCGTCGGCACGAGGGTCGTGACGGCGAACCGGCCGTCGGTTTGAATGCGCAGCTCTCCGCCTACCAGCCGCGTCCGTTCCTCCATGCCGCTGAGACCGAGTCCCCTGCCCACAGCGGCCGAATCCGGCAGCATCCCGTTATTGGAAACGGTCATGGAGACATTGGACTCCTTGAAGCTCAGCTCGATAAGCACCTCGGTAGCCTGCCCGTGACGAAGGGCGTTGGTCACGGCTTCTTGAGCATTCCGGTAAAGCACGATTTCAAGACTCGGGTAAAGCGGGCGCGGCACGCCAGTGATTTCGCAGCGAATTTGAAGCTGCGGATCGGCTGCGAAGTCCTCGATCAGCCGCTTGAGCGAGAAGCTCTGCCCCTCCTCCGCCGTCGGCTTCATCCGCCGGACCGTCCGCCGGAGCGTGTCCATCGCTTCCGTCAGCTGATCCCGGACGATCCGGGTCATCTCCATGCCTTTCTCCGGCTGCCCGGGCGAAATCCGGATGATCGCTTCCAGCATCATTTTCAGCCGGATCAGCTTATGTCCGAGATCGTCGTGAATTTCGTGCGAGATACGGGTCCGCTCCTCCGTCTGCGCCAACTGCTCCACCTTGCCGGCGTATTCGACAAGCCTTTTACGGGCGGCATCCAGCTCGTAGGCTTTGCTTCGCAATTCGTCGTACACCTGCTCCAGCTCCCGCTTCCGGTCGCCGGTTTCCGCCCAACCGTACAGCAGCATCGCACCGGTGGCCAGCAGCAGATTGGCCGTAAGCTTCAGCTCCATGTCGGGATGGGCGGTGAGCGAACCGTTCAAAAGCACAGCCTGTAGCGCAAGCAGAAACCAGCGGAGTCCCGATCGCTCCTTCAGCATATAAGCCGTCAACGTGGAATAATGACAGGCGAACATCATCCCTTCCATTTGCAGACTGAGCCAAGTGACGAACAGCATTTCGGCCGCAGCCGCCAAGTTCTGTGCCCGCCCCGGCAGCCAAGAGCGGCTTATTTCCGCAACGGCAAGCAGTACCAGCGTATAGAAAGCGAGCTGTCCGCTTCGTTCGAGCGGCAGCATATAAGCCGTGCTGACGGCGGGAAAAAGAATCAGTGCGTATCGCAGCAGTAAAAGCATCCCTTATGCGCCTCCATATGCGATTATATCATAAGGCGGGCCTTCGTGACTTTCGTCATTCCCAACAAATGACGAAAGCTACCTGCTTTGCGTCATGAATGGCGGTACAATACAATCAAAGCACATCACCTTACAAGGAGCGGGCTCACGTGTCATTTATCGAAATCAAAGATGTCGTCAAACGGTACGGCGGCAACATTTCCGTAGATCATTTGAATTTAAGCATCCGGCAGGGGGAAGTATTCGGTCTGCTCGGGCCGAACGGAGCCGGGAAAAGCACCACGATCAAAATGCTCTGCGGTCTGCTCAAAATCGATCAGGGCGAAATGCGGATCGAAGGCATTTCCGTTGCCGCCAATCCGCTTGAGATCAAGCGGAGGATCGGTCTCGTGCCGCAGGAGCTCGCGATTTACGAAAACTTGACGGCCCGTGAAAACGTCACGTTTTTCGGCAAGCTGTACGGTCTGCGGGGAGATCTGCTGCGCGAGCGGGTGCAGGAAGCGTTGGAGTTCGTAGGGCTGTCGGACCGGCAGGGCGAGAAGCCCGGCGCTTACTCGGGAGGGATGAAGCGGCGGCTGAATATCGCGTGCGCGATCATGCACCGGCCGAAGCTGATCATCATGGACGAGCCGACGGTCGGGATCGACCCGCAATCCCGCAACCATATCCTCGATTCGGTCCGCAAGCTGAATCAGATGGGCTCGACCATCATTTATACGAGCCATTATATGGAAGAGGTTGCCGCAATCAGCACGCGGGTCGGCATTATCGATCACGGCCACTTGATCGCCTGCGGCACGCAGGAGGATTTGCGGGCGCTCGTCGCCTCGGACGAGAAGCTGATCGTCAAAGTCGCGGAGGTCAAGGAAGAAGCCGTGGCCGAGCTGCAGGCGCACCCGCGCATCCAGCAAGTGGCGACAGACGACCGGACGCTGGAAATTTATTTGCCGTCCTCGCCCAATTCGCTGCAGGACATTTTGTACATTTTATCGAAGCATCAGGTCGTCATTCAATCGCTGAGCCGCGTGGAGCCGGACCTGGAGGCGCTGTTCCTGTCGTTGACGGGACGGACGCTTCGGGATTAGGAGGCGGAGAGCATGCGCATTGTATGGACCGTCGCCGGTTACGAGCTTTTGCGGTTAAGCCGCATCAAAGTGGTGATGCTCGTTTTGTTTTTGCTGCCGCTGGTTCTGATTTTAATTCTGGGCTCGGCGCTCTCCAAGGAGTTTAAAGCGGAGGATGTCAAGATCACGCCCGTGAAGGTCGCCGTGGTGAATCTGGATCAGAGCCGGTGGAGCGAGCCGCTTAAGGCGTATTTGAGCAATCCGAGAACCAAGGAAATTCTCCAGACGCAGGAATCTTCCAGCCGCGAGGAAGCGGTGCGTGCGCTTCAAGAGGGAAGAGCCGAATACGGTCTGATCGTGCCTGAGGGCTTTGGGGAAGCTTTGCTGCAGGGAAAACCGGCTTCGTGGGAGCTGATTGCCGGCAAAGACCGGGGACAAAACCTGATCGCCGAGACGGCGCTGGAAAGCTATCTCGCTTACGCGAACAGCATGCAGGCTGCCGCCCTGACTTTGGGACCGCAGGCCGTAATGACTCAGCTGGCAGATGCATCCGTTTATGCCGGCGCTGGGGAAACATTCGTTGCGGAGGGCAGGCTGGGAAACGAGGGCAAGGAATATACGGCGCTTCAATATTATTCCGTCTCGATGCTCGTCATGTTCATGCTGTACGCCGGGATGACGGCATCCATCAGCCTGGTGAACGAGCGTGTGGATCACACGCTGTTCAGACTCGGTTCCATGCCGGTTACGATGAATCAGATCATGTTCGGCAAAATGATCGGAAACGGCCTTCTGACCTTGATCCAGGCGTGTGTCATCATCGGTGTGACGCATTATGCGTATGGCGTCGACTGGGGGAATCGTCCGGCATTCCTGCTAGCCGTATGTCTGGCCGTCATGCTGGCTTCGATGGCGCTGGCGATGCTAAGCTCGCTGTACTGCCGCAACATCAAGTCGGTGACGATGGCGTTCCAGATCGTCATTATGCTGATGACCTTTTTAAGCGGAGGCTTTGATCCGCAGGTAGGGGCACTTGAGCGGATTGGGCAATTTACGGTCAATCATTGGGCGATGCAAAGCATCCTGCAGATGATGCTGGATGGAAAACCGCAGCTCGTGCTGCATCATGTTACGGTTTTGGCTGCGATCGCCGCCGCGCTGGCGGCCGTTGCCTTCGCGGCGTACCGGAAGGTGGGATACCGTGAATAGTCTGTTTATTGCCGTCAATTTAATTAAAAGAACAATCGGAAACCGCAGAGGCTTCCTGTTGTTTATCATCGCCCCGGCTTTGATCGTGTCGCTTATTATCGGCTTTGCCGCGAAGCAGGACGAGAAGGCATCCATCCTTTATATCAATGCGGATGAAGGACCGGTAGGCCGGCATATTTTGCGGGAGCTTGAGCATACCGGCCGCTATCGGCTTTCCGCCGCGGCAACTCTCGACGCAATGCGAACGGCGGTGATCGAGCACAAAGCGGATGCGGCTTTCCTCATCCCCGCGGGCTTCTCCCAAGGGTTGAAGGAAGGCCGGGCCATGCCTGTGGAGCAGTTAGAGCTGTCCATGAGCGAGGCGTCCTTCACGCTGCGGATGAGCTTGGACCAAACGATCCGCCGGGTGAGCACGGCTATGCGCGCGCTGGACGCTTCAGGTCAGGCGGAAGACCGGCTGAATCTCGTTCTGGAGCAGGTAGAGAAGCATCAGGTTCGTGCGACACGCACCGATTACGGCTGGTACGCCAGTCCGGCGCTCGGTCTCGCTACGGGTATCCTGCTGATGTTCCTGATGGGGCTGGTCAACAGCTCCGTCTCCATCATGGTCGAAGACCGGAAGCAAAAAACGATGACCCGAATGTTTACGGCTCCCGTCCGCGCCTACGAAATCATGCTTGGCAACTTCCTCGGGAGCTTCGCGGTAGGTACGCTGCAAATCGTGCTGGTGCTGGCGTTTACCCGGTATGCGATGAACTTTTCGTACGGGCTGCCTTTCATGCAGCATCTGCTTGTGATGGAATGCTTCCTGCTGGCGGTCATCGGCATCGGCAGCGCAGTGGCCGGCTTGATCCGCAACAGCGAGAATATCGGCGCGATCAACTCGATGGTTTCGGCACCGACCTGCATGCTGGGCGGCTGCTTCTGGCCGGTATCGATCATGCCCGAGTTCATGCAGAAGCTGGCCAATTTTGTGCCTCAAACCTGGGCGATTGAAGCCATTCGCAGGCTCGGCTCGGGACAAGGGCTGGGGGATGTCGTCATGCATCTCGGCGTGCTGGGACTGTTCGCTCTGGTGCTGCTCGGTATCGGCTCCGTCGTGATGAAGCCGGGCGAAACGGAAGCCGGCTAGCGGCGGGAGGCAATAAATTATACTTTGTAACGTCTTCGCCTTAGAGCGGAGGCGTTTTTTGTTTCGGAGGCAACCTGACCGCAAAAAAATAGGTTCAAAAAACGTTAAAAAAATCAATAATCCAAGTTGCTAAATCATATGATTCATAATAAGATAGAACTAAGAAACAGAATAGTCAGAAAATTCTATCAAAGAGATAAGCATGTTCGACTAGCGTTCACGCCAATACACACGCCGGCAGCAGCACGGACCGAACCAGAAGACGTCGCTGTTCATTAAGCAAGTTATCATCAAGGAGGGGATTGCCGTGAGCAAGAGTCATGAAGTGGAATATTGCAACCTTGAGTTACGGTTTGACCGTCGGCTAATCCGTAACTTCATCAAAACACTCATTCAAGAAGGCTACTCGCTCTATTGGAACGAGAGCGACCAACAGTTTATCGTCTCGATCCGGACCGGCCGCAAGCTGGTAAAGCTGCGGTTTCAGCGGATTGGCGAGCGGTATAAAATCGTGGGCAATTACTCCTTTAAAGACGAAAAGCTGGCGGAGCTGATGGAGAAGATGATCGGCGATACCCGCGGTCACGCGGTAGTAAAGCGCTTCAAAGACCGGCAGATTCTGATTGAAAACATCATGTTCGGCGAAATCATCCGTATGGTTGAAATTTCGGGGGTGGAACATAAGGTGTTATTCCAAAAGGAACCAGTGGTCACGGTGGAAGAAATGATGCAGGCGTTCCGGTCCAGACGACCGGACGAACGGATTCCGGTGCTGCGGCTGGAGCTGGATTACGAGCTGGCTACGCTGCATGATGCGCTTCAAGAGGGAGACCGGGAAGCGATCGAACGATGTAAGGAGAGGCTGATGGAACTCCGGCAGGAGATGCTGCTGCTCGAAATGTAATATCATCTGGCTGAGGAAAGGCGTTGGCGGAACGTATCGCAGCGCAGCGAACAGCCGCTGAACGGCCTGTGCGAGGTTAGGAGCACAGGCCTTTTTGACGTTTATAAAATGGGCTGGGTCGCACGAATGCCTTCAAATGCGTTCATTACCAATTGCTGCACATAGGCATCGTCCAATTTTTCGCCTGTCACAAGCAAGCGATAGAAAATCGGTCCGTAAATGAGATCGATGCATAATCCGATATCAAGATTTTTTTTCAATTCCCCGCGCTGAACCCCTTTTTCCAGAAGGTTCCTGGCCTCAAGCCGGCGGGGCTGGAAATATCGGGTCCGATAGGCTTCGGCCAATCCGGGATCAAACTGCCCTTCGCCTAATAGCTCCGTAATGATGGTCCCCTCCCGACTTGTCAAAAATCGGGTCACATTCGTAGCGTGAATGAGAATATCGTTCAAGGTCGAGCCCGTATCAGGCACGGGTAACCTTGCCGAGGCGGCAAAAAGAAAACCATCCATGACAACGGCAGCCTTGTTGGGCCACCATTTATAAATCGTGGCTTTGCTGACTTTGGCGCGATCTGCAATTTTATCAACTGTGACCGCTGCAAAGCCATTTTCCAACAATAATTCATAAGAAGCGGAAAGGATAGACTTTTGAGTTTCGACATTACGCGGCCGCCCTCTTTTGCCGTGCACCGCAATCATCCCTTTCGTAAATTCACGTCTTAAGCGTAAATATAAACTATACGTTCAGTATAACGATATTGGACAAAAAAGAAAAATTGAAACTGCCCATTTACAAAACTATACGTTCAGTATATTATTACATTATCTAATTTGTAAACTGTACGTACAGTATTTAAAAATGATTAGGAGGGGATTGAGTACTAGCATGAGGAAAAAGCAGCTTCGAATTAGAGTCGATGGGGATCGTTAGCCGTTTTTTTGCTGGGACTGTTGAGCATTTATTTTTAAAAATAAGGAGCTGCCTAAGATGACTACGTTAAAAAATAAACAAACCATCGAGAAAAATATTCCGACATGGTTAACCATTCTTCTGGCGACGGCATGCGGGATCATTGTCGCTAATCTTTACTATGCACAGCCCTTGATCGGGTTAATCAGTTCTTCAATCGGACTCTCTGAAAGCAGTGCCGGTTTTATCGTAACGCTTACGCAGATTGGCTACGTCATCGGCTTGCTCTTTGTCGTACCTTTGGGAGATATTGTTGAGAACCGAAGGCTGGTCGTCGTATCGTTGCTTCTTACAGCAATAGCCCTTGCTGCTGCCGCTATGGCAAAACAACCATTGCTTTTTTTAGGGGCTTCCCTTTTTATCGGGTTGGGCTCTGTTGCAGCTCAAGTACTTGTACCTTTCGCTTCATATCTGGCAACAGAAACGACACGCGGCCGTGTTGTCGGTAATATCATGAGCGGTTTGTTGCTTGGAATCATGCTATCTCGCCCTTTGTCCAGTCTGGTAGCCGACTTCTTGAGCTGGCATGCCATATTCGCTTTGTCTGCCATAGCTGTCGTTATTTTGGCGATCGTTCTGTCGAAAGTGTTGCCTGCAAGAAGGCCGACGACAAACACACACTATGCCGCTCTGCTTGGTTCGATGTGGCACTTGCTGCGAACGACCCCGATCTTACGCCGTCGCGCTGCATATCATGCGTGTGTGTTTGCGACTTTCAGCTTGTTTTGGACAACCGTTCCCTTACTGTTGTCCAGCCCGGTTTTTCATTTTTCCCAGAAAGCCATTGCATTGTTCGCACTAGCCGGAGTCGCGGGTGCGGTAGCTTCCCCCATTGCCGGACGGCTGGCCGATCGCGGCTGGACGAGACCCGGAACATGGATAGCGCTCGCTACGGTCATCATTTCTGTTTTGCTGCCGCTCCTGATCCAAACCGGCTCGCCCGTCGGAATAGCGGTTCTGGTCATTTCAGCCATATTGCTGGACGCGGGAGTATCCGCAAATCTTGTGCTCGGACAACGCGCGATCTTTTCCTTGGGACCTGAAATACGCAGTCGTCTGAACGGACTTTTCATGGCTATTTTCTTTTTTGGCGGAGCTATCGGTTCCTCCATTGGGGGGTGGGCGTACGCCTCAGGGGGATGGAGTATGGCGTTATGGATCGGAATAGCTTTCCCGGTCGCTGCCATGCTTTATTTTGCCACAGAGAAGAAGTCATAAAAATGCAATCGATTATTTCAGTCCATTAAATAAGCCGGCCATTTGGCCGGCTTGAGCTTTGTTGAGAAAGTGGTTTTTATAAATATAGAGATACCCCACCCACTCGTACACCTCTATTATTTCAAATGATCACAAGGGGATTCATCGCTTGACATAATATGTACAAAAGTCCGTTATATGTGCAATAGGTGGATGAAAAGAGCATTGTTAACGTGTGCATTTCTATGTTATGATGAATGGGAGGTGGTCCCATGAGTGTTACGATCAAAGACATCGCCAAACTGGCCGGCGTGTCGCATACGACCGTTTCCCGGGCATTGAACGACAGCCCGCTGATCAACCCGGAAACGAAAGAGCGTATTAAAGCGATTGCGGGAAGCATGAACTATACTCCGAATTACAGCGCGCGAAGCTTGGTGCTGGATCGATCATACAATTTAGGGCTATTTTTTACAACCCTGCATACAGGTACCTCCGCCGGATTTTTGTACGAAGCCATCAAAGGCGTAAACGACGTCATTAAAGACGACTACAACTTGATTGTGCGGGGGATTGACGATTACAAGAGCTTTCATAAGGTGAACCGCAAAAATTTCGACGGCATCATCGTCATGAGCCAAAGCGAAAGCGACCAGTCGTTCATCGAATACGCTTCGGACAAAGAGATTCCGCTTGTGGTGCTGAACAGGCCCGTCGAAAGCGTCCAAGTGATGAACTTCGTCCCGGACGACCAGAGCGGCGCTTACCGGCTAACGGAATACTTGGTTCAGCAGGGACACCGCAATATTGCGATCATCGAGGGGAAACAGGGCTTCAAATCGACGCAAGCCCGCCGCGACGGCTATCGCGAGGCGCTCCACAAGCACGGGATCTCCGTACCGGAAGCGTATTACGTCAGCGGCAATTACGATCTGGAAAGCGGACACACGGCCATGAGCAAGCTGCTGGAGCTTCCCGACCGGCCGACCGCCGTCTTTTGCTGCAACGATGACATGGCGCTCGGTGCGGTGAAAGCCGTGACGGAGCGGGGCTTGTCGGTGCCGGAAGACATATCGGTGGCGGGCTTCGACGACCACCTGTTCTCGGCTTTCATGTCGCCTGCGCTGACCACGGTTCGCAGACCGATCGAAGAGCTGAGCCGGGCCGGGGCGGAGACGCTCCTGAAGTTCATCGAGACGAAGCATTCGGAAAAGTCGGTCGTTCTATTCCATACGGAGCTGGTCATCCGCGACTCCGTCAAATCCATCTAATTCGTTTGGGGAGGCAAGTAACATGAGCGTACTCAGAACGCTTCTGCAAGACATCCCGATTCCGCAAATGGTCCGCATCCGACAGAAGTTCGACGGAACCCGTCTGGAGCGCCCGACCGAAGATTTGGAGCGCGAGCTGGCGAAGCCCGGCGCCATCGACCGGATCAAGCCGGGCCAGCAGGTGGCCGTGGCGGTAGGCAGCCGCGGCGTGGCAAACATCGCTGCTTTCACCCGGACGACGATCGATGCGATCAAACGGGCGGGCGCCCATCCGTTCATCGTCCCCTGCATGGGCAGCCACGGAGGCGCGACCGCTGAAGGACAGAAGGAAGTGCTTCACCATCTCGGCGTTACGGAGGAAGCGATGGGGGTGCCGATCCGCTCGACCATGGAGGTCGTGCAGATCGACCAGCTGCCGAACGGCCTTCCGGTTTACGTCGACAAATACGCATACGAGGCGGATGCCATCGTCGTCATCAACCGGGTGAAGCCGCACACCGCCTTCCGCGGCAAAATCGAAAGCGGCATAATGAAAATGATTTCCATCGGGCTCGGCAAGCAAAAAGGGGCGGAAGCGTGCCACCAGCTCGGCTTCAAATATATGGCTGAAAACGTGCCGGCCATGGCGCGGATTATGATCGAAAAGCTGCCGATCCTGTTCGGCGTGGCGCTTGTGGAAAATGCATACGACGAAACGTGCATCGTCGAAGTGCTTCCTGCAGCTCAGGTGGAGGAACGCGAGATGGTGCTGCTCGAGATTGCCAAGGCGCGGCTGCCGAAAATTTTGTTCGATCAAATCGACGTCCTGGTCATCGATTACATCGGCAAAAACATCAGCGGCGACGGCATGGACCCGAACATTACCGGCCGTTACCCGACGCCGTATGCGCATGGTGGCCCCGACGTGTCCAAGATGGTCGTTCTCGACACGACGCCGGAAACGAAAGGCAACGCCAACGGCGTCGGCACGGCCGATTTCACGACGCAGCGGCTGGTCGACAAGATGGATTTGGCCGCGACTTACGCCAACGGGCTGACTTCCACCGTATGCGCACCGACCAAAATCGCAACGACTCTCGAAAACGACCTGTATGCCATTAAAGCCGCGGTCAAAACCTGCAATATTTTGGATTATACCCAATGCCGGCTTGTGCGTATACGGGATACGCTGCATTTGGGCGAAATCGAAATCTCGGCCAATCTGCTCGAGGAAGCGAAGCTTCATCCGGATATCGAGATTTTGACCGACCCGTACGATCTGTCATTCAACAGTGAAGGGAATCTGGTATAAATGAGCGGTTTGTCTGTACCCAAGCCTTACATCATCGCCGCGGACATCGGCACGACGAGCACCAAGACGCTGGTGATCGACCGGAGCGGCCGCGTGCTTGCGTCCCATGCGGTGGAGTATCCGCTTTACACGCCCAAGCCGGATATGGCCGAGCAAGACCCGGAAGAAATTTATCAAGCGGTTCTTACCGCCATTCGCGAAGTCGTCAGCAAAGCGGCCATTTTGCCCGGACAAGTGCTGTGCGTCTCGTTCAGCTCGGCGATGCACAGCCTGATCGCGGTGGACCGTGATTTGACTCCGCTGACGCGCTGCATCACATGGGCCGACAACCGCAGCGTCGGCTACGTCAAAGTACTGAAGGAAGAGCTGAACGGCCATGAGATTTACCGGAACACGGGCACTCCGATTCATCCGATGTCGCCTCTGCTGAAGCTGATGTGGTTCAGGGACAATCGGCCGGATCTGTTCGAGCAGGCGTATAAGTTTATCGGCATCAAAGAATACGTATTCGGCAAGCTGTTCGGCAAGCTGGTGATCGACTACTCGCTGGCAAGCTGCACTGGTCTCTTCAACCTGCGGGAGCTGGCGTGGGATAAGCAGGCGCTCGAAGCCTGCGGCGTCCGGCCCGAGCAGCTGTCGGAGCCCGTATCGACTACGCACGTGCTGCAAGGGCTGACTGTCGGGGATGCAGCCTCGATGGGAATCGCGGCGGATACGCCTTTTGTCGTAGGCGCGTCCGACGGTGTGCTGGCCAACCTCGGCGTCGGCGCTTTCGAACCGGGTGTTTACGCGGTAACGATCGGGACCAGCGGCGCTGTCCGCGGCGTCGTGCGCGAGCCGATAACCGATCCGAAGGGCCGATTGTTCTGCTATGCGCTTAAGGAAGATTTCTGGGTCGTCGGCGGCGCGATCAACAATGGCGGCATTATGTTCCGCTGGGTGCGCGATCAGCTCGCCACGGCGGAAGCGGAGGAAGGGCGCCGCAGGGGCATGGACCCGTACGACTATTTGACGTCCTTGGCGCGCGAGGCAGCTGCCGGCTCGGACGGACTTATCTTCCTGCCGCTGCTTACCGGCGAGCGGGCGCCGTACTGGAACGCGAACGCGCGCGGCGTATTTTTCGGGTTATCGCTTTATCATCAGAAGAAACATATGATCCGGGCGGTGCTGGAAGGTGTCATGTACCGGATTCATTCGGTCGTATCCGCGCTGGAGGAGCTCAGCGGTCCGACCCGGGAGGTACGCGCTTCCGGCGGCTTTGCCCGATCTTCGTTCTGGCTGCAGATGATGGCCGACGTACTGAATGCGAACGTCGTGGTGCCAAATACGATCGAAAGCTCCGGCCTCGGGGCGGCGCAGCTCGGCATGCTGGCGCTCGGCGAGATTAAGGATTTCTCCAGCGTTCACGATTGGATGCAGGTGGAGCAGTCGCTTCGCGCAAGCGAACCGAACCATGAAGTATATCAACAGTTGACAAAAATTTATAATCGTGTGTACCATCAGTTGAAGGATGAGTTTGATGCCATCGCCGCCTTTCAACAGATTCACACGAAATCTTAGGGGGCATCGGGCATGAACTTATTCGATTTATCGGGAAAAACGGCAGTTATCATCGGAGGCAACAGCACCTTAGGCGGCACGATGGGGATTGCGCTTGGCGGACACGGGGCGGATGTCGCGGTGGTCGGGCGCAATATGGAGAAATCCGAAGAAGTTGCGAAGCGGATCGAAGCGGCCGGCGGACGGGCCAAGTGCTTTTCGGCGGATGCGACGAAAGCCGAGGACTTGAAGCGGGTGCTGTCCGAAGTGCTTGCGTGGACGGGGCGCTGCGATATTTTGATGAACTGTCCGGGCAAAAACAGCGCGACGCCGTTTTTTGACATTACGATGGACGAATGGGATTCGATTATGGAAGTGAATCTCAAAAGCGTCGTGTTGGCGTGTCAAATTTTTGGGAAGCATATGGTGGACAAAGGCGAAGGAGGCAGCATCATTAACATCTCCTCCGTATCTTCGGAGCCGCCGCTGTCCAAAGTGTTCACGTACTCCGCTTCCAAAGCGGCGGTGAACAACGTCACCCAATTTCTGGCGCGAGAATTCGCTCCTGCGCGCGTGCGTGTCAATGCCATCATTCCGGGCTTCTTCCCGGCCGAGCAAAACCGAAAAATTTTGTCTCCCGAGCGTGTCGAATCCATCATGCGCCATACGCCGATGAACCGTTTCGGCGAAGCGGAAGAGCTTCAGGGCGCAGCCGTGTATCTGGCTTCGGAGAAAGCTTCGAGTTTCGTCACCGGCACAGTGCTGCGGGTGGACGGGGGCTTCGGAGCGATGACGATTTAAGGGTGGAAAAAGCGGTTGTCAAAAAGGAAGCAAGGCCTGCGGTACAGCAATATCAATCTCCAGGCGCTCTTGAAAATGGATTCCATTGAACTTACCTTGCGGTAAGAATCCATTTTCAAAGGCGCCACGTAAACTTTCCGATTGATATTCTGACCTCCGGCCGAACCTTTTCGAAAACCGCTAGCTGCAACCCCTTAAACCGTCAAAATTAAAATAGAAAAAGGAAGGAAGAGAAACCACAATGTCCAAACAACAAGTCGGCGTTATCGGTCTTGCGGTCATGGGGAAAAACCTGGCTCTGAACATCGAAAGCAGAGGCTTCACGGTGTCCGTCTTCAACCGTTCGCGGGAGAAAACGGATGCGCTGCTCGCTGAGGCGCAAGGCAAGAAGCTGGTCGGTACATACAGCATCGAGGAATTCGTAGCTTCGCTCGAAACGCCTCGCAAAATTTTAATCATGGTGCAAGCGGGCCATGCGACGGACGATACAATTAACCAGTTGGTTCCTCATCTGGAAAAAGGTGATATTATCATCGACGGCGGCAACGCATTTTTCCCGGACACCCAGCGCCGCAACAAAGAGCTGGAAGCGCACGGCCTCCGCTTTATCGGTACGGGCGTATCCGGCGGCGAGGAAGGCGCGCTGAAAGGTCCTGCGATCATGCCGGGTGGGCAAAAGGACGCCTACGAACTGGTCGCTCCGATTCTGACGGCCATTTCGGCCAAAGTGAACGGCGACCCTTGCTGCACCTACATCGGACCGGACGGCGCCGGCCATTACGTCAAGATGGTACATAACGGGATCGAGTACGGCGACATGCAGCTCATCTGCGAAGCGTACCATCTGCTCAAAGACGTGCTTGGCGTCAGCACGCAGGAGCTTCATGAGATTTTCGCCGATTGGAACAAGGGCGAGCTGGACAGCTACCTGATCGAAATCACAACCGACATTTTCACCAAATACGATCCGGAAACGGGCAAGCCGATGGTCGATGTCATTCTCGATTCCGCCGGCCAGAAGGGGACGGGCAAATGGACAAGCCAAAGCGCGCTTGATCTCGGCGTTCCGTTGTCCATCATTACCGAATCCGTCTTCTCCCGCTTCATCTCGGCCATGAAAGAAGAGCGCGTTGCGGCCAGCAAAGTGCTGAACGGACCGAAGCAAGCGGCTTTCGACGGCGACCGCGCGGCGTTTATCGAAGCGGTACGGAAGGCGCTGTATGCGAGCAAAATTTGCTCTTACGCGCAGGGTTTTGCCCAAATGAGAGCGGCAAGCGAGGAATACAACTGGAGCTTGGACTACGGCAGCATTGCGATGATTTTCCGCGGCGGCTGCATTATCCGCGCCCGCTTCCTGCAGAACATCAAGGATGCGTACGATCGCAATCCGGAGCTGAGAAACCTGCTGCTTGACGAATACTTCAAGGGCATCGTGGAGCAGTACCAAGACGCTTGGAGAAACGTCGTCGCAACGGCAATTACCCGCGGCGTACCGGTTCCGGCCTTCGCTTCCGCGCTGGCTTACTACGACAGCTACCGGACCGAGCGGTTGCCGGCCAACCTGCTGCAAGCGCAGCGCGATTATTTCGGCGCCCATACCTTCAAGCGGGTCGACAAAGAAGGCACCTTCCACTTCCAATGGATGGAAAACTAAGCGGCTACAGGTGCCTTTTGATGCGATCCGGCTTGACCGGAAGCAGACCGAAGGACGCTTCGTACAGCCAGCTTTTAAACCGGTCGGCCTCCATATCGTGGCCGCCCCGCCGCTGAATGAGCATCAAAGCGATTTCGGCAAAATATCGGAAGTTTTTAAGCAGCCGTGGCTGGGAAAGATCCGTCAAGTTCGGGTCTTCCTCGGCCACCTTTTTTTTAATATACTCCAGCATCCAGACGATTTCTTCTCGGCATAAGGGTCTTGTGGGATCCATAATTTGTTCCAGCTTGTGCTCGGTCCAGTCGGGACCTGCCGCGCTGGTTTGCGATAGAGCGCCTTGCGTCATATGACCGTGTTCTCCCTTCGGGAAATATGCATTAAACATCATGACTGATCTGGCTGGAATTTATTCACAACCATCTTATGTTTTTGCCAAACTTTCTATTCACACGGTGTCGGCTATGATATGATAGGGTCAGTTAATGATGCGAAAGTCAGAGGTGCAGGGAAGTGGAATACCGTAACATCGTGTTGGTCGGTATGATGGGAACCGGCAAATCCTCCGTCGGACAAGCGCTCGCTTCGAGGCTGAACTGGGTGTACGAGGATACGGACGCTGCCATTGAGCGGGCACAGGGAATGAGCATTACCCGAATGTTTGCGGAGCTCGGAGAGCCCTTCTTCCGCAAAGCGGAAAGCGAGACGATCGAACGGACGCTGCAAGGTTGGCATCAAGTGATAGCGACCGGAGGCGGGGCCGTTCTGGCAGAGCAAAACCGGATTGTCATGAAGCAAAGCGGCCTGGTTGTCGCGCTGAAGGCGTCCGCCGAAACGATCATCGAGCGGGTCCGGTCCGATCAAAGCCGTCCTTTGCTGCAGGGCGGAGTCGAAGACCGCGTACGCCACATTATGGAGAACCGTAAGCACGCTTACGATTTTGCGGATCTCCATGTGGATACGGACGGCAAGACCGTCGGGCAGATCGTGGACGAGATTTGCAGCCGCTTGGAGCGGGAGCGGGCTTAAAGCTGC
The DNA here is from genome assembly GCF_001399685.1 of Paenibacillus sp. A3. Lineage (GTDB taxonomy): Bacteria > Bacillota > Bacilli > Paenibacillales > NBRC-103111 > Paenibacillus_G. Next base: position 18,096 of record NZ_JTHN01000132.1, on the reverse strand, counting down.
TCCCACTCCAGCATACCGCCGGTCATGTTGACAAGCCCGGTGAAGCCTTGGGCTTCCAAATATTCAATCGCCCGCCCGCTGCGATTGCCGCTGCGGCAGACGAGAATCGTTTCGCTGTGCTGCGGAATTTCGCCAAGGCGCTGAGGGATTTCCATCAAAGGAATATGCTTGGCTCCCGGGATCATGCCGAGCGCGACTTCTTCCGGTTCGCGCACGTCGATGAGGGTAAGCTTTTCGCCGTTTTCAAGCCGTTGCTTGACTTCTTGCGGGGTAATCGTATGCATCAATACAGCCTCCTTCTCATTCGGCTTGCGGCCGACTTGCCTTCATCATAAAAAGAAAACGGCAGCGTGTCAAACAAAGAGGAACGCCTGTCGTTGAAGACGTTAATTTCGAATGGGGACGATATCGGTTGACCGTACTTTATATAGGTCTAGCGGGAATTGCCGGAGCACTGGCACGGTACGGATTGTCCTTTGCGATGAATCCGCAGCAGGTTACCTCGCTGCCGTGGGGAACGCTGCTGTGCAACCTCGCCGGCTGCCTGACGCTTGGCTTTCTGGCCTATTTGCCCGGTTTGAAACGATATCCGGACCTTCGCGCCGCGCTAACCACCGGATTCGTCGGAGCGTTTACGACGTTCTCGACGTTAAGCTGGGAGCTCGTATCCATGCTCCAGCAGCAGCTTTGGACGATCGCCGCGCTCTATTTTATCGTCAGCCTGTGGGGCGGGATCGGATGCATTCGTCTCGGCCGCCGGGTCGGCTTAAATTTGGCGGCGGTAAAAAGGGGTTCTGCGGAATGATGTCGAATACATTAGGAACGCTGCTGCTCGTAAGCGCAGGAGGCTTTGCCGGCGCCGTTGCAAGGTATTGGATCGGTCGCCGGATCGCGGAACGGCTTAAAACTTCTCTGCCATACGGAACGCTGACGGTCAACCTTATCGGTTCGTTCTTGTTGGGCGTCCTGTGGGGAGGAGGGGCAGACGGCCGGCTCATGGCGCTCCTTGGTAGCGGATTTATGGGGGCATTCACGACCTTTTCGACGCTAAAGCTGGAAAGCGAAGCGCTGCTTCGTCAAGGCGAAAGCCGGACGGCCTGGCTGTATATGGGGCTGTCGTATACACTTGGTTTGCTGCTTGCTTATGCAGGCTATATCCTTTCAATTACATATATAAAGCTCTGACGGACAAGGAGAGATACTTTACGATGAAAGCCATTGTCAAACCGACCCCGCGTCTGGGCGGGACGATTAACGCCCTGTCTTCCAAAAACTACACTACCCGCTATTTGCTCATCGCAGCGCTAGCGGATGGGACGAGCACGGTGTACTTTCCGGCACACAGCGAGGATAGCGACGCGATGCGCCGCTGTATCCGGGATTTGGGCGCCGTCCTGGAAGAGGACGACGAGAAGATGACGATCCGCGGCTTCGGCCGTCATCCGAAGCATGTGAGCGAGCTGAATGTCGGCAATGCGGGAGCGGTGCTTCGCTTCTTGATGTCGGTCGCCGCTTTTTGCCCGGAGGTGACGTTCATTAACGCTTATCCGGATTCTCTCGGCAAACGGCCCCATGACGATCTGATCGACGCCTTGAAGCAGATGGGAGTCGAGGTCGAACACCGTGAAGGAAAGCTGCCGATTACGATTCGGGGCGGCCATCCGCGGGGCGGCAAAATTACCGTTTCCGGGAACGTCAGCTCGCAATTTTTAAGCTCCTTGCTGTTCGTTGCTCCTCTGCTGGACGAGGATAGCGAAATTACGGTGCTGCACGATCTGAAATCGAAAATTATCGTCGGCCAGACGCTGGAAGTCATTGCCCAAGCGGGTGTGAAAATCGAAGCGTCCGACGATTTGATGCATTATAAAATTCCGGGCAAGCAGCAGTACAAGCCCCAAAACTACACAGTTCAGGGCGATTATCCGGGCTCTGCCGCCATCCTGGCCGCTGCGGCCGTAACGCATTCGGACGTAACGGTGCTTCATTTGGCGGAGCAAAGCAAGCAGGGCGAGCGGGCCGTCGTCGATGTGCTCCGCGCGATGGGCGTTGATCTTACCCACGAGAACGATACCGTTCGGATTCGCGGCAATCAGAAGCTGACCGCAGGCGAATTCGACGGGGATCATTTCACCGACGGCGTGCTGGCGATGGTTGCTGCGGCGGTGTTTGCGGAAGGCACGTCCCGCTTCTACAATGTAGAGAACCTGCGCTACAAGGAATGCGACAGAATTACGGATTTTGTGAACGAGCTGCGCAAGGCCGGAGCGGTTGTGGAGGAAAGACAAAGCGAGATTATCGTCCACGGGCGTCCGCAGGGCGTAACGGGCGGCGTCGAGATTAACGCGCACTACGACCACCGCGTCATTATGGCGCTTACCATCGTTGGCCTCCGTTCCGAGCAAGGCTTGATTATCAACGACGCGCATCATGTGGCCAAATCTTACCCGCATTACTTCGAGCATTTGCTGTCGCTCGGAGCGCAGATCGAACTGGTTCAAGAATAAGGCGCTGCGCGCCGGCGTTGCTTAACCTATCATCATGATCGGCATGCTGATCGTAACGAGGCGGTGAAGGACGTGACCGTATTATGGAAAGGAATCCAGGTCACGCTTGCTTTATTTCTCATCACAGGGCTTCTCTTTGCCAGCGGCGTATTTGGCGTACTGCTTTACGCTAAACTAACGGGACAGACATGGTTCCGGGACCCGACCGTCGCCTACGCGGAGCAAGAAGCGGCCAAGACAGCCGCGAGCGCCGCTGCACCTCCTGCAGCGAAGCCTGTCGAGCGGCCGAAAAGCGTATTGCTGGAAGCGCCGCATATTCGGCAGCTGCCCGAGCTTCCTTCCGGATGCGAAGTGACGAGTCTTGCGATGCTGTTGCAATATTACGGCGTGAACAAATCCAAGATGGATTTGGTTCCCGAGATGAAAAAAGATCCGACCCCGATCCGTTATAACAAAAACGGCTCGATTGCATTCTGGGGCAATCCGAACACCGGATTCGTCGGAGAGGTGACGGGTGCTGCCAAAGGGTTCGGGATCTACCATACCGCATTGTTCGAATTGCTTAAGGCTTATGTTCCAACGGCGCAAGATCTGACCAAGGAGCCATTCTCGAAGCTTGAAGACCAATTGATTCAGGGAGTGCCGTCCGTCGTTTGGACGACGATCAATTATAAGGTTCCGGACAATTGGGTCGTGTGGGATACGCCGATCGGTCCGATCGAGACGACCTTTATGGAGCATGCGGTGCTGCTGGTCGGCTTTGACGAACAGTACGTATATGTCAACGACCCGCTTGCCGGTCAAAGCAACAAAAAAATCGACAAAGAAGCGTTTATCGCAACATGGGATGCGATGGGACGTCAAGCGATAAGCTATACGAAGGCACAATAAATGAATGAAGCGAGGAGCGATGCGTCATGGCTTTTGAAAATCCACCGCGTGAACGAATCAAAGAAATATTGTCGGGAGCCGGCAACGTAGCGGTCGTCGGGCTGTCCGACAAGCCCGACCGCGTATCTTACATGGTTGCGGAGGCCATGCAGAAGAAAGGCTACCGCATTATTCCGGTCAATCCGACCGTAAGCGGATCGATTCTTGGGGAAACTTGCTACGCGTCGCTCAGCGATATTCCCGAACCGGTCGATATCGTGAACGTATTCCGACGCAGCGAACAGGTTGTTCCCGTAGCCGAGGAAGCGGTAAAGATCGGGGCCAAAGTGTTTTGGCTGCAGCAGGGGATCTTTAACGAAGAAGCGGCGGATATTGCCCGCGCCGGCGGTCTTGAAGTGATCATGGACCGCTGCATCAAAGTAGAAGACTCGATTTTGCTGCCCGGAGGGAAATAAGTTGTTCCGGTCAGACGTACGTCGTTATTTATCGGTTTATTTGGTTATGGATCTCTCAGGCCACGAAGGAAATTCGGCGCTTGATATTGCCCGGTCGGCACTGGACGGCGGGGTAACGATGATCCAGCTTCGCGAGAAAAAAGCGCCTTTGTCCCGCGTCATCGAAGAAGGCAGAGCGCTGCGGGAGCTTTGCCGGGAATATGGCGTCCCGTTTCTGGTCAACGACCGGGTCGATGTGGCGCTCGCGCTGGACGCCGACGGCGTGCATGTCGGCCAAGACGACATGCCGGGATCGGAAGCCCGCAAGCTGCTCGGCGAGGATAAGATCATCGGCATCTCCGCCGGCACGATGGCTGAGGCGGAGTGGGCCATGGCTCAAGGCGCAGATTATTTGGGCGTGGGGGCCGTGTATTCCACCCTTACCAAAGGGGATGCCGGGGCGCCGATAGGCACCGGGTTGATTTCGGAGATCAAGCAGCGCTGGCCGCAAGTCAGCATGGTCGGGATCGGGGGCATCGATGTTTCTAATGCGTCGCCCGTTATTCGGGCCGGCGCAGACGGAGTAGCCGTCGTATCGGCTATTGTCCGGCAAAGCGACCCCCGCTCGGCGGCCCTGCAGCTGATGCGGGAAGTCCGCCCCGACCGGTCCCAAAAAAAATAAACGGCAAGTAATAAAATAAATCCTCCTTGAAGACAATAAGAAAGGCTTCTGGAATGGAACGGAACAACGACCAGCACCGGAAGACTTCCTAAACTAAACTTCGAGGAGGATTTTCGCATGTACCAACAAGGCTTCCAAAGCAGCTTTCAAAACCAATTGGGTACGGCCGGTCCTGCAAGCTCCCAATACTCCAAATACCAGCCGGTCGGATATGTACAATCCCAATACAACCAGTCCTTGAATCAATCCGGAATCAGCCAGCAATACGGAGCCGGGCAGCAATTCTCGCAATTCCAAAGCCCGCAAGCATATCACACGGCGAACTACCGCGGCAACCAACAAGGGCATGACGCCTATCTTCGCTCCGATTCCACGCAGCCGGCGCAAAGCCAATTCGGAATCGGCGCACCCCAATTCGGCGCTTCTTCTTTCGGAGCCGGACAACAGTTCTCGCAATATCAAAGCCCGCAATCGCCGCAATCGTATCACACGGCCAACTACCGCGGAGACCAGCAGGGCCATGACGCTTACCTGCGTTCGGATTCCACGCAGCCGGCACAAAGCCAATTTGGCATCGGCGCACCCCAATTCGGCGCGGCAAGCTTTGCAAGCCAAAATCAATTTGGCCAACAATTTGGCGTTTCCGGGCAGTCGTATTCCCAATTCCAAAGCCCGCAATCGTACCATCTGGCCAACTACCGCGGCAACCAACAAGGACATGACTCTTATCTTCGTTCCGATTCCAACCAACCGGCGCAAAGTCAATTTGGTATCGGCGCAGGCGGTATCAGCACAAGCAGTTTCGGTGCAAGCGGCGTGGGCTTTAACAGATTCTAATTTTAATCGGCAAGCAGCTTCGAACAGGCGGGCCCGGCAGGCCCGTCTTCTTTGTGTTTTCCCTGAACTTACGGTTTGACAAAAAACGGTTCTGAGCGTACCATCGTTAGTATGAAAGGGGGAACGGACCGATTTGAATTGGATGGGAAACTTGCAGCAGCTTGGCCGGTCGCTCATGATGCCGACCATTACCCTTCCCGTTGCCGCTATCTTGCTGCGCCTCGGTACCCTGCCTTGGGATCGGATTCATATGCCCCGCGTCGGGGAAATTTTATTGCTCTGCGGCACAACGATCTTTACGTACTTGCCGCTTATTTTTGCGGTCGGCGTCGCCCTGGGGTTGACGGAAAGCGCAGGAATCGCGGGCATGTCGGCGCTTATCGGCCATTACATGTTCAGCGAAGCGACGCAGCGTTACCTCGGCGATTCGTTTCAGCTCGGCGTTCCCGGCGGCATTCTGATCGGTTTGCTTGCCGCCGTCATTTATCATAGGGTAAAGCATATTCAGCTTCCCGAATCGATTCAATTTTTCGGCGGTCCCCGCATGGTGCCGCTGCTGATGGGGCTTGCCATCTTTTTATTGATTTTACTGATGATCCAATTCGGTCCTGCGCTCGAAACCGGGATGGAGAAGCTAACGAATTTTATCTTGGGGCTTGGCGGCTTCGGCGCATTTTTATACGGCATCATTCATCGACTTTTGGTCCCATCCGGACTGCATCACGTGTTTAACAACTTTTTCTGGTTTCAGCTCGGCGCGTATAACGATGCGCAAGGACAGCCGGTATTCGGGGACTTGCCCCGCTATTTTGCCGGAGACCCGACAGCGGGAATGTATATGGCCGGCCTGTATCCGATCATGATGTTTGCGCTGCCTGCCATTGCCTTGGCGATTATTCAGGAAGCACGCGAGGATTTAAAACCGAAAATTCGGACGACATTTCTGACGGCGGCTTTCGCCTGTTTCTTAACCGGGGTGACCGAGCCGATCGAGTTCGCGTTTTTGTTCGTGGCGCCGTATCTGTTTTTCGTGCATGCCATTCTTTCGGGATTGGCGATGTGGATCGCTTACGTGCTCGACATTCATCACGGCTTCTCTTATTCGGCGGGAGCGATCGATTACTTGATCAATCTGCACTTGTCGACCCGGGGCTTGCTGCTGATTCCGATCGGGCTTGCTTACGGCTTCGTCTACTATGTTCTGTTCCGCTGGGCGATCCGCCGCTTCCGCATCCCGACGCCCGGCCGCGAGGAGGGCTCGCAGCTCGAAGAATGGGCCGGGGACATTCCGTACCGTTCGCCGCTCATTTTGCAGGCGCTTGGCGGCAAAGAAAACATCAAGAACATCGAAGCGTGCATCACCCGCCTGCGGCTCACGCTGGTCAATGACCGGCAGATGGATGTGTCGGCGCTTCGGCTGCTCGGCGCGGCCGGCGTCATCCGTTTGGGCGGTGGCAACGTTCAGGTCGTGTTCGGCACGTATTCGGAATTGATCCGCGAAGAGATGATCAAGTCTATGCGCAAAGATATTCAGCAGGTGCTGTTCAGCTCGCCGATGCAGGGGCGGATGATCCCGCTGGAGGAAGTGCCGGACAAAATTTTTGCCGGCAAACTGGTGGGCAACGGCGTCGCCTTTTTCCCCGATAAAGGGGAGCTGGTATCGCCTGTAGCCGGTAAGATCATTCACGTGTATCCGACGCTTCACGCCCTCGGGATCGAAACGGAGCAGGGACTTCAAGTGCTCCTCCATATCGGAATCGATACGGCCGGCCTGCAGGGCAAATATTTTACCGCTTACGTGAAAGAAGGAGACCTGGTCGAACCCGGCCAACTGCTCGTCAGGTTCAATCTGCAGAAAGTCAAGAAAAACTGCAAGTCGCTCGCGACGCCTATGCTCATCACGAACGTCGATATGGTGAGATCATGGAGCTTCGCGCCTTACAAAGCCGTGAAGAAAGGACAGGCGTCGGTCATGTCCGTCATGCTGAAAAATACCGCTACAACAGGAGTTACAGGGGGAGGGAACGCTTATGGTTGAGGGGATCGGAGCTTCGTCGGGGATTGCGATGGGCAAAGCTTTCGTTATTCCAACCTGGGAATGGGACTTTCCCGAAAAGCTGATCGACGTCACGGACCTGGCGTACGAATTCGAAAGGTTATATGACGGAATCCGCCATTCCAAGGACGAGATCGAACTGATCAAACAGGAATTCGTCAGCGTGCTGGGCGAGGAGCAAACGCAAATTTTCGATGCGCATCTGGCCATCTTGGAAGACCCGATTTTCATGAATGAAGTGCAGGGGATTATGCAGCGTCAATACAAAGCGGCGGAGGTTGCCGTCAAAGAAGCGATCGACAAGTTCGTAGGAATGTTCGATCTGCTTGACGACGGCTATATGAAGGAGCGCGCGCTCGATATTAAAGACGTCGGCAACCGGCTGCTCAAGCATCTGCTGGGAGCGCTCGAAGAGACGCTGCCGCCCAAGGATCAGCCCTACATTCTCGTAGCCAAAGAGCTGATTCCGTCCCAAATGGTGCATCTGGACGTGAATCTGGCGTTAGGGCTGGTAACGATGCTGGGGGGCAAAACGTCGCATGTGGCGATCATGGCCCGCGCGATGAGCGTGCCGTACGTTCTCGGGCTCGAGGGCAAGCTGCAAACGCCGATTCAAAACGGCGACTATCTGATCATCGACGGCGACGAGGGCGTCGTCTATGTGAACCCGGCCGACGATGTGATCGAGAAGTACAAGGCGCGCAAGGAAACGTGGAAAGCCGTTCAGGAGCAGCTGCAAAAGCTGGCCCACTTGCCTACCCGGACGGAGGACGGAAGGCAGATGCATTTGGCGGCCAACATCAGCTCGGTGAAGGAGCTGGAGCTGGTCATGAAGAACGGCGCTTCCGGCGTCGGCCTGTTCCGGACGGAATTTTTGTACATGGACCGCAGCAGCTTCCCCGAGGAAGAGGAGCAGTTTGCCGTATATCGCGAAGTGGCCGAGCGGCTGGGCGGCAAGCCGGTTGTCATTCGGACGCTGGACGTCGGAGGGGATAAGCATCTCGATTACCTGGCCCTGCCGGAGGAAGAGAATCCGTCGCTCGGCTACCGCGCGATTCGGATCATGCTGGACCGGACGGATTTGTTCAAAACGCAGCTTCGGGCTATTTTGCGGGCCAGTCATTACGGACACGTTAAAATCCTGTATCCGATGATTTCTTCGCTAGACGAGCTGCGCCGAGCCAATGAGGTGCTGGAGGACGCGAAAAAGGAGCTTGCCGCCGAAGGGACTCCGTTCCGCTCCGACATTGAGGTCGGCATTATGATCGAGCTTCCGGCCGCGGTCATGATCTCCGATCTGTTGGCGCAAAAGGTCGACTTTTTCAGCATCGGCACGAACGATTTGGTCCAATATGTGCTGGCCGTCGACCGGATGAACGAGACGGTGGCGCATTTGTACGACCCGTTCCATCCGTCGGTGCTCCGCATGCTGAAGATTACGGCGGATCATGCCCACAAACACGGAACGCATATCAGCGTGTGCGGCGAGCTGGCAGGGGATGTCCGCGCTTTGCCGATTTGGATCGCGCTTGGCATTACCGACCTGAGCATGTCGGTGCAATCGATATTGAAGGTCAAAAACAGCCTGCTCCAAAGCAGGCACAGCGACAGCGAGAAGATTTGGGAGGAGCTTGCCGGCTGTGCCAGCAGCGCTGAAGTGGTGACCGTCCTTACCAAATATTTGGAGACGGATATCGCCGATCAGTCGGGCCGCACGAGACCCGCTTGCGGTTTCTCTTAAGCGCTGTTCACTTTTACGATACTGCCATAGTTGGGGGAGATTAGGATGAATCTTAAGGGACATAAAGTGCTCGCGTTTGTCGACGAAGAGTTTGAAGATTTGGAAATGTGGTACCCGGTGCTGCGGCTGCGGGAGTCCGGGCTTGACGTACATCTGGCCGGCCCTAAGGCGGGTACCGTCTATCATGGAAAATACGGCGTTCCTCTGACGACCGAATATGCCCTGGACGAAGTGAAGTCCGAAGACTACATCGGTCTTTACGTGCCGGGAGGCTGGGCGCCAGACAAACTGCGCCGCTATGCTTCGGTGCTGCGGCTGACCCGCGAATTTCACGAAGCGGAAAAACCGATTGCGCACATTTGTCATGCCGGCTGGGTGCTCGTTTCGGCGAAAATATGCCAGGGCTACACCATGACTTCCACACCGGGCATCAAGGACGATCTTGAAAATGCGGGCGCAATTTGGGTCGATCAGGAAGCGGTAGTCGACCGGCACATTGTGTCCGGACGCAGACCTCCGGATCTTCCGGCGTTTACGAAAGCGTTCGTGGACCGCTTGGCGCAATATGCCGGGGAGCATAAGGGATGAACATGATCGTCAGGTGGCTGCCTTCCGTCCTGTGGATGGCGGTCATTTTTTATTCGTCCTCGCGGACCGGCGACGATCTTGGGGGATGGCTGGATGAAATCCGCCGGATTATACCTGGGATGGAAGGGTTCGATTGGGGCCATTTCGTTTCGTACTTTATATTGGCCTGGACTTATTTATGGGCACTTCGTCCCAAGCGGCTGACCGTCCTGGCGAAGTTTACGGTCGTGCTGCTGTGCGTGCTTTACGGCTTGACGGACGAGTTTCATCAATCGTTCGTACCCGGGCGCACGCCCGATGTAATGGACTTGCGCAACGATGCGATTGGTGCCACTCTGGCGATGCTTGCACTGTCGCTCCCTTTTCTCCGGCGCGCTTACGAGCGCCTGTGTGCTAAATATTACTAACCTTGCAGCGGCAGGAGTTTGTTCGCGAAGGTAGAATATTTGTACATAAGCAGAATAAACGGATGCACCGTCATAGACTACGGTGGTACGTTTGTCGGGACCGTCGGAATCAACGGATTCCGATCGTTTGAGAAAGGTTTGGCGTTGCTGCCAAAAGGAGTGGTAGTTGTTGCATAAGCCGTGCAAGTGTGGAAAGGCTATGAGCATTCGTCTTCGTACCGTCATTTATCAGAACAAGGTCGAGATCGAGAACGTCCCGATTTTCTCGTGCGATACCTGCAACCGCAGCGAGGTGTTTGCCGAAGTGAAGCCGGAGTTGACCGGACTCATCGGCAAGCTCGGCAGCAAACCGGAGAAGCAGGCGCTTCAGTTTGACGATGTATGCGAAATCGCCCATTTGATGGTCAAAGTAACGGAGAAAAAAAGGGCAGCCGACCCTGTAGAGACGATAATCCAAGAAAGAATCAACGAACTGCTTGATCTGCTGCTATTGGCCCAGTCGCTCGACGACGGAGGATGGATTGACGACGTCCGCAAAAGACTGTCGCAAATCGCCAAGCATTCGGTCACGGTACACGATTTTTGAAAGCCGCTGCTCCGCAGTTGGCTTTTTTTGTGTCTTTTTGATACTATATTCATAGGACTATGACCAATTCGTTGCGAAAACAAGCATTTTGTCGTATGATAAGGCTAAATGACATGATCGCATTATACTTTTTAAAACAATGGAGAGAATGGCCGTGACTGTGACAATTTATGATGTAGCCAGAGAAGCAGGCGTTTCCATGGCAACCGTTTCCAGGGTTGTCAACAATAACCCAAACGTGAAGCCGCAAACGCGTAAAAAGGTGTTTGAGGCGATCGAACGTTTAGGCTACCGTCCGAATGCCGTAGCAAGAGGCTTAGCCAGCAAGAAAACGACAACGGTCGGCGTGGTCATTCCCGATATTTCCAACTCGATCTTTTCCGAGGTTGCGCGCGGCATCGAAGATATCGCGAATATGTATCACTACAATATTATTTTATCCAATGCGGACAAGAAGAAGGAAAAAGAAATCCGCGTGATTAACACCTTGCTGGAGAAGCAAGTGGACGGACTGCTCTTTATGGGCGGGGCGATTACCGAGGAACACATTCAGGCGTTCAAGACGTCTTCTGTACCGGTGGTGCTGTGTGCGACGGCGGACGAACAGCGGACGATTCCTTCGGTCGATATCGACCATGAAAAGGCGGCGTTTGACGCCGTGAACGTGCTGTTGGAGAACGGACACCGCGATATCGCCATGATTTCCGGCACTTTGCAGGATCCGGCCAACGGTTATGCCCGTTACCAAGGATACAAGAAAGCGCTCGAAGCCGCGAACATTCCGCTGCGCGAAGAGCTGGTCCGCATCGGGAACTACCGTTATGAATCGGGCCTTGAAGTGACGAAGTACTTCCTGGAGTTGGACAATCGTCCTACGGCGATCTTTGCCGCAACGGACGAGATGGCGATCGGAGCGATTCACACGCTGCAGGATAACGGCTTGAAGGTTCCGGAAGACATGTCTGTCATCAGCGTGGACAACATTCGGATGGCTTCGATGGTTCGTCCGCTGCTGACAACGGTTGCTCAACCGATGTACGACATCGGTGCCGTGGCGATGCGGCTGTTGACCAAGCTGATGAATAAAGAAACGAAGGATGCTTCGGAGCTGTCGCAGGTTATTTTGCCGCATGAAGTGATTTATAGAAATTCGGTGGCTCATCGCTAATATGAGCCACTTTCTTTTGTAAAAGGGGGATTCTGGATTGACGTACGGTAAACTAGGCGTCATCGGCGCGATGAAGGAAGAAATTGAGCTGTTCCACGAGCATATGGAGCAGGTGCGGGAATCCGCGAAAGCGGGGATTACGTTCTACGAAGGCGTTTTCCACGGGAAAAGCATCGTTCTGTGCAAATCGGGCGTAGGCAAAGTGAATGCTGCCGTAACGACGCAGATTTTGATCGATACATACGGCGTGGAAGCCGTCATCTTCACCGGAGTGGCAGGGGCGGTCGACCCGTCGCTGAACGTCGGTGATATCGTGGTGTCAACGGAGTGCCTTCAGCACGATATGGATGTAACGGCCCTTGGATTTCCGCGGGGGACGATTCCTTACGCGGCGACGTCGGTTTTTGCTGCCGATACGGGACTGCGCAGCGCCGCGGCCGGAGCGAGCCGGGAGTTGTTCGGGGCGGTTACGGAAGGACGGGTGCTTTCGGGCGACCAGTTTATCGCCAGCCGGGAGACGGTCCAAATGCTGCATAAGGAGCTTCAAGGCGCATGCGTCGAGATGGAGGGAGCGGCGGTCGCACAGGCTTGCTCCATGAACGGCATCCCGTTCGTCATCATTCGTTCCATGTCCGACAAGGCGGACGGATCGGCGCACGTCAATTTTGCGGAATTTACCGTGCAGGCTTCCGAGAATTCATACCGTATCGTGGATCAGATTGTCAAGCGTCTGCCCTAGGTCTGACGGACACCGGAAACGGTCCAAACCAGAGAAGTAGAAGGAGAGAATATAACGATGTCATCCGTAACGATGGAACAATTGGTCGCTTTGGCCAAGCACAGAGGCTTTATTTTCCCGGGCTCCGAAATTTACGGCGGCCTTGCCAATACGTGGGACTACGGTCCGCTCGGCGTTGAGCTGAAGAACAACATTAAGCGCGCTTGGTGGAAAAAGTTCATTCAGGAATCCCCGTACAATGTCGGTCTCGACGCGGCCATTCTGATGAACCCTCAAGCTTGGGTCGCATCCGGCCATGTGGGCAACTTCAACGACCCGATGATCGACTGCAAGCAGTGTAAAGTGCGTCACCGCGCCGACAAATTGATTGAGAACGCCTTGGCGGAAAAAGGCATCGAAATGATCGTCGACGGTTTGTCGTTTACCGAGATGGAGAAGCTGATCGCCGAGCATAAGATCGTTTGCCCGGACTGCGGAGCGTTGGATTACACCGAAATTCGCCAGTTTAACCTGATGTTCAAAACGTTCCAAGGCGTGACCGAATCGAGCGCGAATGTCGTTTATATGCGTCCGGAGACGGCGCAGGGCATTTTCGTCAACTTCAAGAACGTGCAGCGCACCATGCGCAAAAAGCTGCCGTTCGGCATCGGCCAAATCGGTAAAAGCTTCCGGAACGAAATTACGCCGGGGAACTTCACGTTCCGTACGCGCGAGTTTGAACAAATGGAGCTCGAATTTTTCTGCAAGCCGGGCGAAGACCTGCAATGGTTCGAGTACTGGCGTTCGTTCTGCCGCGACTGGCTCTTGAGCCTGGGCATCACGGAAGGAAACATTCGTCTGCGCGACCACTCGGACGACGAGCTGTCCCATTATTCCAATGCGACGACCGACATCGAATACAAATTCCCGTTCGGTTGGGGCGAGCTGTGGGGTATCGCCGACCGTACGGATTACGATTTGAAGCAGCACATGAACCATTCCGGCGAAGATTTCAATTATATCGAGCAAGAAACGAACGAGAGGTATATTCCGTACTGCATCGAGCCGTCGCTGGGCGCGGACCGGGTAACGCTGGCGTTCCTGATTGACGCGTTCGAGGAGCAGAAGCTGGAAGGCGACGACAGCCGGACGGTATTGCATTTGCATCCGGCATTGGCGCCTTATAAAGCGGCGATTTTCCCGCTGTCGAAGAAGCTGTCCGACGGAGCCAACCAAGTATTTGCCGATTTGGCGAAGCACTTCTTGGTCGACTATGACGAAGCCGGTTCGATCGGCAAGCGTTACCGCCGTCATGACGAGATCGGTACGCCGTTCTGCATTACGTACGACTTCGAGTCGGAGCAGGACGGTCAAGTGACCGTTCGCGACCGCGATACGATGGAGCAGACGCGGATGCCGATCAGCGAGCTCAAAGCGTTTATCGAGTCGAAAGTGCAGTTCTAATCTCCAAGACAAGAAACAGCCCGCGCCAATACGGCCGCGGGCTGTTTGCATCTTTATGGAGTGAATCAAGGTGCTTGTACGGCAGACATGCCGCAAAAAGGGCGTTACAAGTAAAGGATTAGGCCAAATAAAGCGAGGCAATTTCTTTGGTGTGCCGGTTTTTCTCGGTAATTTCCCGGCGCCTCGGAATCGGATCCCAGGAGTGCACCGCGTCCAGCCACGTAGTTGGAAGCGCTTCACCACAATGCGGCTGCCACTTCGTTACCCAGTCGGCCGGGAGGGCCATCTCCGGGTTTTGCTCCAGCTGCTGGAGCAGGGGATGCTCGCTCATTTCCAGCCATAGGAGACTCCAGGCCCTCGGAACGACACGCCAAATATCGTAGCCTCCGCCGCCGAGCGCTACCCAACGGCCATGACAATGCTCGTGTGCCAGTCGGTGGATGAGGCGCGGCATCACCCGGTAAATTTCCATGCTGCAATGAATATGAGCCAGCGGATCGTAGGCATGGGCATCGCAGCCGTGTTGGGAAACGATAAGATCCGGTTTAAACTGCGCCGCCGTCTTGACAAGCACGTCCTCGAAGCATTCCAACCACGATTCATCCTCGGTAAAGGGCTCCATCGGCACATTGATCGTCGTTCCGAAGCCCGTCCCGTCGCCGCGCTCGTTCACCGCTCCCGTACCGGGAAACAAATATTTGCCCGTTTCATGAATCGAGAACGTACAGGTGTCCGGGTCGGTGTAGAAGCTCCATTGGACGCCGTCGCCGTGATGCACGTCGGTATCGATGTACAAGACGCGCACGCCATACTTTCTCTTGGCATGCGCGATGGCTACGGCTGCATCGTTGTAGACGCAGAAGCCCGCCCCTTTGTTTGGCATGGCATGGTGCAGCCCGCCTCCCAAATGCAGCGCGTGCCCGGCTTCTCCGCCGAGCACGGCATCGACCGCCCGAATCGAACCTCCGACCACAAAGGACGTGGCCTGGTGCATTCCCGGGAAAAAGGGCGTATCTTCCGTATCCAGCCCGTATTTTCCTGCCTGATACAGCCACTCTTCCGCCGGCTGGTCGGCGCTTAATGCCTTGACGGCATTGACATATTCCTGCGAATGCACCGAGCAAAGCTGCGTTTCGTCGGCCGGCATCGGCCGAATCAAGCTGTCGCCGGACAACGCTTTCGCCTTGCGCAGCAGGTCGACCGTCAGCACAAGTCGTTGCTGGTTAAACGGGTGACTGTCGTTGAACTTGTAGGCGACTTCATTCTCGTCGTAAACAAACAAAGCTTTTGCACTCATGCTATTCGCGCTCCCATCAGTACATAAACCGCTGCCGGAATCGAACCCGGTCGAATTGCTCCACGGAAGATAGCGGTACGTTTTTGCCGATGCGCACCATCAGGCAGTTGGCCGGATGAGAGCAGATTTCCGGATCGTCGGTAGCATACCAGACCATATCGACGCTTTTCATCAGCTTCTCCATCATATCCCGGTACTGCCAAACGGTAAGCCCGCTTTTTTCCAAGTCCCAATGCCAGTAATATTCGGTCGTAAACGTGATGACATTCTCAAGCTGCCCGTCCTCGAAGGCCAGTCGGATCAGCTTCTTGCCAAGACCAAGCCCCCGATAGTCGTCCGCCACCTCGATCGCGCCAAGCTCGATCAAATCCTCCATATTTCCTTCCGACCACCGTTCCATCTCGTCGGGGTAATGGAATGTGACGTAGCCGACAATCTGCGTCGAAATCCTCGCCAGAACGATTCGTCCCTCGGGCAGCCCGGCAATTTCGACAAGCGCCTCGAATTGCTCCTTGGGCCTTCGAAACGCATCCAGATCCGGATGCATCGTATAGTCGCGGAGCTGCTCGGGGGGGACGGGGCCCTCCAGAATGATTTCGCCGTTCTGATACGGAATAACCTGGGAATGATACAATTTAACATGCTCCATCTGCGGCGATTCACTCCCTTCCAGAACTTCACTTTAAGAATAACAAAAAAATAGTCGGATAAAAAGTGTTGTGGTATAATATGTTTTAGTGCGTATGAAAGCGTTTCATCAAAGTGAAAAAAAGAGAGCTTTGGGGAGGAAATGGTCATGGATCATACGAATGTCGAAATCATTGCACCCGTAGCAACATCGCCCAACATGAAAAACTACGAGGAAGAACGCGCCCGGTTTCAATGGGCGGATATCGAGAAAGCATTCACATGGTCCCAAACCGGTAAGGTGAACGTCGCTTATGAAGCGATTGACCGCCACGCCGATTCGCAGCGCGGAGACAAGATCGCTCTGTACTACAGCGATGACCGCCGAGACGAAAAGTACACGTTCAAGGAAATGAAAGCCCAGTCCAACCGGTTCGGCAACATTTTGCGCAAGCTTGGCGTAGGGAAGGGCGACCGGGTCTTTATCTTCATGCCGCGCTCGCCGGAGCTTTACTTTGCCTTGTTCGGCACGATCAAAGTAGGAGCCGTGGTCGGTCCGCTGTTCGAAGCGTTCATGGAGACGGCCGTCAAGGATCGTCTGGAGGACAGCGAGGCGGTGGCGATCATTACGACGCCTTCGCAGCTTTCGCGTGTGCCCGTTCAAGACCTCCCGCATTTGAAGCATGTGATCTTGGTCGGAGAAGATCTGTCTTTATCCGAAGGCCAAGTCGATTATTATAAAGAAATGGCCGCCGCTTCCGAAGAGCTCGAGATCGAGTGGGTGGACCGCGAAGACGGATTGATCATTCACTATACATCCGGCTCCACCGGCAAGCCGAAAGGCGTATTCCACGTCCATAACGCGATGCTGCAGCATTATTATACCGGGCGTGTCGTGCTGGATCTTCAGGAGCAGGACATTTATTGGTGTACGGCGGACCCGGGCTGGGTTACCGGCACGTCTTACGGTATTTTTGCGCCATGGCTCAACGGTGCGACCAACGTCATCCGCGGAGGCCGATTCTCTCCGCAGAACTGGTACGGCACGATCGAGAAATACAAGGTCACGGTATGGTACAGCGCACCGACGGCATTCCGCATGCTGATGGGCGCCGGCGACGATACGGTGAAGCAGTTTGATCTGAGCTCCCTTCGTCACGTGCTCAGCGTAGGCGAACCGCTGAACCCGGAAGTTGTCCGCTGGGGACTGAAGGTGTACAATCAACGCATTCACGATACGTGGTGGATGACCGAAACAGGCGGACATCTCATCTGTAACTATCCGAGTATGGCGATCCGTCCGGGCTCGATGGGCAAGCCGATTCCGGGCGTTGAAGCGGCGATCATCGACGATGCAGGCAACGTGCTGCCGCCATACCGCATGGGCAATCTGGCGATCAAGACGCCTTGGCCGTCGATGATGCGCAAAATTTGGAACAATCCGGCGAAGTATGAAGAGTATTTCCGGATTGCGGGCTGGTACATTTCGGGCGATTCCGCCTATATGGACGAAGACGGCTACTTCTGGTTCCAGGGCCGCGTCGACGACGTCATCAATACGGCCGGGGAGCGCGTAGGTCCGTTCGAGGTGGAGAGCAAGCTGGTAGAACATCCGGCGGTGGCAGAAGCGGGGGTTATCGGGAAACCGGACCCGATGCGCGGCGAAATCATCAAAGCGTTCATTGCTCTGCGCGAAGGCTATACGCCGTCCGAAGAGCTGAAAACGGATATTTCCAAGTTCGTCAAAGAAGGCTTATCCGCCCACGCCGCACCGCGTGAGATCGAATTTAAAGACAAGCTGCCGAAAACCCGCAGCGGCAAAATTATGCGCCGCGTGTTGAAAGCATGGGAGCTTAATTTGCCGACAGGCGACTTGTCGACTATCGAAGACTAGGAAGTTCGTCCGGTATTGGCTTTATATCGTTCATTATCAAGGGAGGATTCCGCTGCTTCAAGTGGCGGAGGTCCTCTTTTTTTATTATCAAAAAAAGGGATACGAACCGAGCAAGCGGTCCGTATCCCTCGGAGTGTTGAGAAATCCTAGATGTAGAAAATCTCAGAGAAATAGAGGTGGGGGATGTCCCGTAAGAGTTTAC
>NZ_JTHN01000131.1 GCF_001399685.1 Paenibacillus sp. A3 | reverse complement strand
CCATTTCTTGAGTGAGTCTCCCTTTAAAATACGGTATATTCAACTTAGTTCCAACTTGAAAATCTTCATCACAACAATTAATATCAATGTGTTCTATTATTGTTTTAACTGAATCGCTTAAATCAGCCCATTTTAAATTACATTTATTATTCACTACTTTCATCTCCCTTAAAATTATCTTTTTATTGTAATTCAATTAGATAAACAATAAAACTATTCCCTAAGTTCACGCACCTAATAAGTTTTGTTATCAACTTCAATTACCTCTCCGATAGAATTTTTTTGTTTTGGAAGGTTTAGATTATAATCTCCTGTTACAGCGACTATTTCATCCCAACTCCTTTATTATTTGAAAAAAGTTAACCATTTTTGCCAGTTGGTTCTCTGTTATTTCTTACCAATCTTAATCTCATTATAGGATACTTTCTCTTTCCGCATAGTCTTAACAATTGCTTCATTCGTTTGCACGCTTACAGTGAGCTTAAGACCTAAACTCGTTTTTCAAGTCTATGTAATTCATCCAGATCTTTCTCTGAGAAATTTCCATCAATAAAAACAATAAACTCATCCTTATTCCCTTTTACTTTTTCAATGAACTTATAAAGTTCAACTTAATACATCTTAGCCGTAAAACCTAGATGAGTCACGCACAGTTTAGAATTAATGTTCGTATTAGTTATGCAAAAAAAGAACCTCCTTTTCAGGAAGTTCTCCATATATATAATTCAGGTTATTAACTTCAATCCTCTTGATATATCCTTACCACGCACTCCACATGCGCCGTCTGCGGGAACATGTCCACCGGCTGAATCCAATCCAGCCGGTAGCCTTGCTCAAGCAGCACCCGGCAGTCCTTCGCCAGGGTGGACGGGTTGCACGACACGTAGACGAGTCGTGCCGGCTTCGCCTCGGCGAGCGCGAGCAGCAGCGGGCGCTCGCAGCCGGTGCGCGGCGGGTCGACCACGACGACGTCGGGGCGGATGCCGCGCTGCACCCATTCGGGCAGCAACTGCTCGGCGCGCCCGACGAAGAAGCGGGCGTTCGCTGCGCCGCTTGCCCGGGCATTGTCCCGGGCGTCGTCGACCGCCTCGGGGATGAGCTCGATGCCGCGCACCTCATGGGCGTGCGGGGCGAGCCAGAGCCCGATCGTGCCGGTGCCGCAGTAGGCATCGACGACAAGCTCTTCGCCGGTCAGCGCGGCGGCTTCGCGGACGGCGTCGTACAGCTTCACCGTCTGCTCCGGGTTCAGCTGGAAGAAGGCGCGGGGGGAGAGGGAGAAGCGGACGTCGCCGAGCGTCTCGTCCAGCCGCTCCTTGCCCCACAGCACCGTCGTTTTCGCGCCGAAAATGAGCGGAGAAGCTTCTCGATTCAGATTTTGCGCGATAGTCGTCACCTGGGGTAGCTCGTCTCGGATGCGGCGGACGAGCCGTTCGCGGTCCGGGATGCGGTCCGCCGCGGTGATGAGCGTGAGCTGAATCTCCCCGGTTTGCCGGCCGACCCGGGCTACGATGGTGCGGACGACGCCTTGGCGGGTCCGTTCGTTGTAGACGGGGATGTCCAGCTCGCCAAGCAGCTTGGCGACCGTCTCCGTGACTCGGTTGATCGCCGGATCGTGTATCGCGCAGCCGGTAATGTCGACGAGCTTATGCGTGCCGGGGGAGTACAAGCCCGCGACGACCTGCTCGCCTGCACGGCCGAGCTGCAGCTGCGCTTTGTTCCGGTAGCTCCAGGGGTTGTCCATGCCGAGAATCGGCCGGATCGGGGCCGTTTCCATGCCTGCATAGCGCCGGAACGCTTCCCGGACCAGCTCCTCCTTGGCGCGCAGCTGAGCCTCGTACGTCATATGCTGAAGCTGACAGCCGCCGCAGCTGTCGTAGACGGGACAGGGTGGCTTTTGACGGTGCGGCGAAGCCTTTTCCACTTCCACCAGCTTGGCCGTAATATAGCTCGGCTCGACCTTTGTCACCGTCGCTTTCACAACTTCATCCGGCAGCGTTCCATCGATGAATACCGCCTTGCGCTTGTAGTAGCCGACGCCCTCGCCGTTAATGCCGATCCGCTTGATCGTCACCACGATCCGGTCGCCAGCTCTCAAATCTTCTGCCGTCGCGGGCCGACTTGCCGCAGGGTTCTTCCCGCCAGGCTTACGTGCGGCTTCCGGTCTTTTTCCCTGCGGACGCGAAGAATTGCGGTTCTTTTTCCATTCAGTGCTCATGCCGTTCTCTCCGTTTCTTGTCAAATCGCTGTTCTTACTATACCATGACCGGGCCGGATTGGCGAAACGGGCTCCGTGCTTAAGATTAGGCATCCCCCTCGGCCGGATGGTATACTCTAGCTGTAGCTTTTTCCAAGAACGCCCCCAAAGGAGCTGAAGATGTTGCCGATGGCGGAAACGATGATTAAGTCGGACGGTTTAGTTAAACGGTATGGGGATTTTACGGCCGTAAAAGGCGTCCATTTCGAAGTATATCAAGGCGAGGTGTTCGGGCTGCTCGGGCCGAACGGCGCGGGCAAGACGACCACGATGGAAATGATCGAGGGGCTCCGACGGCCGGATGAAGGGCATGCGATTGTGGCAGGCTTCGATACCCGGACGCAGCTGAATCAGGTCAAGCAGGTGATCGGCGTCCAGCTGCAATCCACCTCGCTGTTCGATCTGTTGAAAGTGCACGAGATCGTCCGCATGTACGCCAGTTTTTACCCGAGCTCCGTCCCGATCGAGCCGCTGCTGGAAGATATGATTTTGCAGGAAAAACGCAACGACCGCGTCAAAAACCTCTCCGGCGGGCAAAAACAGCGTCTGGCGATAGCGCTGGCGCTCGTGAACGATCCGCAGGTGGTCTTTTTGGACGAGCCGACGACGGGGCTGGACCCGCAGGCCAGGCGGATGCTGTGGGACATTGTGCTTAGGCTCAAGGAACGCGGAAAAACGATCGTGCTCAGCACGCATTACATGGAAGAAGCGCATGCTTTGTGCGACCGCATCTGCCTGATGGACAGCGGACAGGTGATCGCGCTCGATACGCCCCGGAATCTGGTCCGCAACCTGCAGTCAGACAGCGCCATCGAATTCCGGCTGGAAGGCGCCGACGCTTGGAGCGAGGAGCGGCAAGAGGCTATAACGGAAGCGCTGCGGGAAGTAAGCGAGGTGAAGCAGGTGGATCAGCGCAAAGACATTTTCGTGCTGTATACCGACCATCTGCAAACCTCGCTGGTCGATCTGATCGCCCGGGCGGAAGGGCAGGAATGGCGCGTGCAGGAGCTGCAGACCCGGACGGCCACGCTGGAGGACGTCTTCATCCACATGACGGGAAGGAGCTTGAGGGAAGCATGAACGCTTACATACATCTGACGCTTGCCCAACTGCGGCTGTTCGCCCGCAACCGGCAGGTGCTGTTTTGGACGCTGCTTTTTCCGATCTTCTTCATGGTCATGCTGGGCTCGTTCCTAGGCAAAGGCAATCCGGTCTCCGTCACCGGCGCCATCGTCGATGAGGACCGGACGGCCGCTTCCGAAGCGCTGATGAAGGCGCTGCAGGATAACCCGATCCTGCGGCTGAACGCAGCCACCGATTTAAATCCCGAGTTGGAGACGCTGAAACGCGGCGATTACCAGCTTGTGCTCGTCATTCCGAAGGGCTACGAGGAACAAACGAAGCCGGGCAGCACGGGGGTGTCCGCTGCGATCAAAGTGTATTACGACGAAACGAATGCCGCGACCTCGCAAATCGGGCTGCAGGTGCTGGCTCCGGTCATCGACGGGATCGACAAGAAGCTGTCGGGCTACACGCCGAAAATTACGATCCGGCCGGAAGGCGTACAGTCGCTGAAGCTCAGCTATATCGACTTCCTGGTGCCGGGCATCGTCGCCATGATGATTATGTCCAACAACCTGAACGGGGTGGCGGGGCAGATCGCTTCGTGGCGGGAGCGGGGCATCCTGCGGCGGATGCAGAGCACGACGCTGAAAGCTTCGACGTTTATTGCATCGCAGATTACGGCGCGGCTGCTGCTGAACGGCTTGCAGGCCGTCATTGTGCTGGTCGTCGGCTCGCTCTTTTTCGGCACGCAGGTGAACGGCTCCTGGCTGCTGCTGCTCGGCTTTATCGTGCTCGGGACGCTGGCATTCATGTCGATCGGTTTTATCATTGCCGGCCTGGCCAAAACGCCGGAAAGCGCCGGGCCGATCGCCGGCTTCATCTCGTTCCCGATGCTGTTTCTGGGCGGCGTCTTTTTCCCGATCAAGAACATGCCGGAGTTCCTTCAGCCAATCGTCAAGCTGCTGCCGATCTCCCATTTGACGACAGCGCTGCGCCAGGTCATGAACGTAGGAGCGGGACTTTCCGTCGTCTGGACGGAAGCGGCACTTTTAGGCGGCTGGCTCCTCGTCGCATTTATCGTGGCAAGCTTTACGTTCCGGTGGGAATAAGCCGGCCGGGACTCCGGTTCAGGCCGCAGCTTTTACAGACGGCGCCGGCCCTTCCGCTCGAAAATTCCACATTTTTTTCTTAAAAATGGGAAATACTATGCTCATCATGCTGCATATATAGAGAAAAGGAGAATTTTAACCTTTTGTTTATATTCTCCTAATGTTGTCTTAATGTTTGCCCGGTAACATGAAGACAATAATATACGATGCGAAGGGACGATTTCTAGATCATGATTTTGTACCAATTGGCCAAGAGACTGGCGGAGCGCAATCGACTGCAGGACAATATCGAGCGTTCCGAGGGCAATATCCAAGCATTGGTAACGCAAAAGGAGCAGGTGGAGGAGCAGCTGTTGACCCAGGCCAACATGTGGAAGGAAGAGGGGCAGGACGAATTTATGCTTGCTGCGCTGGCCCCTGAGCCGGACAGCCTGCCTGTACAAGAGTCTTTGTATTAGTTTTGGGAAAATGGGACGTCACGTTCCATTTTCTTTTTTTGTGTTCGTTTCCGTTTCGCGGTAAAATAGGGATGCTGTTCAATACGAAAATGGATAAGTAAAGAGGTACGGAATTCCCATGAAAAATATTGTCTTATCGACGTTAAACGCCAAATATATTCACACTTCGCTCGCGCTCCGGTATTTGAAGGCGTTCAGCCAGCACGATTTTCCCGGCATCCAAATTGCCGAATACACGATCAAGGACCCGGCGATGAACATCGTATCCGACATTTACCAGCGCAAGCCCGAGGTTGTCGGCTTCTCCTGCTATATCTGGAACATCGAAGAAACGATCGTCGTGGTCAGCATGCTCAAGAAGATCATGCCCGAGCTGATCGTTGTCTTGGGTGGTCCGGAGGTTTCCTACGATACGGAGTATTGGATGAACCGGCTGCCGGAAGTCAATTTCATCGTCGTCGGAGAAGGGGAGGAGACGCTCCATCACCTGCTGACCGAGCTTGAAGGAGACCGTGCCCTGTACAGCGTCTTCGGCCTCGCCTACCGCAACAAAGAGGGACGGGTCGTCATCAACCCGCCGCGGCCGAAGCTGGCCTTGGACGATATTCCGACGCCGCACCGGTTTGCCGAGGACATCCCGAGCCTGGCGAATCGGGTCGTTTATTTCGAGACGAGCCGCGGCTGTCCGTTCAGCTGTCAATTCTGTCTGTCTTCCATCGAAGTGGGCGTTCGTTATTTCGATATGGAGCGGACCAAGAGCGACCTGCTTTATCTGATCCGATCTGGAGCGAAGCTGATCAAGTTCGTGGACCGGACATTCAACATTAAGCGCGATTACGCCATGGAAATGTTCGAATTTCTGATCCAAAACCATAGCGGCTGCGTGTTCCAGTTCGAGATTACGGCGGACATTATGCGGCCGGAAGTGCTCGATTATTTGGCGGAGAACGCGCCGCCCGGCATATTCCGCTTCGAGATCGGGGTTCAGTCGACGAACGATTTGACCAACAGCCTCGTCAAGCGCCGCCAAAACTTCGCCAAGCTGACCCGTACGGTGACGAAGGTGAAGGAAAGCGGCAAAATCGATCAGCATCTCGATCTGATTGCCGGGCTGCCCGAGGAAGATTACAACTCGTTCCGTAAAACGTTCAACGACGTATTCGCCCTCGGTCCCGAGGAATTGCAGCTCGGTTTTTTGAAAATGCTTCGCGGCACCGGGATGCGCCACGACGCCGAAAAATACGGCTACCTCTACATGGACCATGCGCCGTATGAAATTCTCGGCAACAAGATTTTGCCTTTCTCGGACTTGGTGCGGATCAAGCGGGTAGAGGATGTACTGGAAAAATACTGGAACGCCCATCGTATGGACCATACGGTCCGGTATTTGATCGAGCGCGAATTTACGTCGGCCTTCGACTTCTTCCAAGAGTTCGGCGATTATTGGGAGGAGCGGGGGTGGCAAAAAATCGGGCACCAGCTTGAGGATTTGTTCACCCGGCTTCATGCGTTCCTGAAGCATCGCGGCACGGCCAAGCTCGACGTCATCGAAGGCTTGATGAAGCTGGATTATTTCCTGAACCACAAATACAAGCCGCGCAAAATCTGGTGGAACTTCACCTTGGACAAGCCTCGGCAGTCCGATTATTTGCGGCTGCTTGCCGAGCAGCCTGAAGCGGTATCCGGTTCGTTCGCCGCACTGGGCATCGGGGAGAAGGATCTGCATAAGCATGTCATGATCGAAAAGCTGCCGTTCCGGCTGGACCGTTACTTGCAAAGCGGGGAGCTGGACCGGACAAGCGAGCAGCTGCTCATCGTTTATTTCCCGCCGGACGCTTCGGCCAAGCCGCAGCCGTTCACGCTGGCGCTGGAGTCGACGAGCGCCTGAATGCGTAGGTCATAATGAAGAACACCCCGTCTTGACGAACTGTGACCCACAAGAAGGACACTTTGAAAAAAGTGACCATCTTGTGGGTCATTTGTGTTTTAATCAGAGTA
>NZ_JTHN01000130.1 GCF_001399685.1 Paenibacillus sp. A3 | reverse complement strand
CGTTCGTCCCGGGCGAGCGTCTGTACCGCACGGGGGACCTGGCGCGCTGGATGGAAGACGGCAACGTGGACTTCATCGGGCGGATCGACAACCAGGCGAAAATCCGTGGGTACCGGATTGAGATCGGCGAGGTCGAAACGCAGCTGCTGAAAGCGGAGGGCGTCAAGGAAGCGGTCGTCGTCATCCGGGAGGACGGCAACGGACAGAAGGCGCTGTGCGCGTACTTCACGGCGGACGAGGAGCTGCAAGCAAGCGGGCTGCGAAGCGCGATGTCGCAGGAGCTGCCGGGGTATATGATTCCGTCGTACTTCGTGCAGCTGGAGCGGCTGCCGCTGACGCCGAACGGGAAGATCGACCGCAAGGCGCTGCCGGCGCCAGAAGGAGGCGCGAGCGGATCGGAATACACCGCGCCACGTACGCCGCTGGAAGCAAAGCTGGTCCGTATATGGCAGGAAGTGCTGGGGGTTGCAACCGTTGGCGTGAAGGACAACTTCTTCGATCTCGGCGGACATTCCCTGCGCGCAACGACGCTGGTCAGCAAGGTGCACAAGGAGCTGAACGTCGATCTGCCGCTGCGCGACGTGTTCCGCTACGCTACGATTGAAGAGATGGCCCAGGCGATTACCCGAATGGAAGAGGGGGCGTTTTCGGCCATACCGGTGGCGGAGGAAAGAGAGTACTACCCGCTATCTTCCGCGCAGAAGCGGCTCTTCATCCTGCACCAGCTGGAAGGGGCGGAGCAAAGCTACAACATGCCGGGAGCGATGCTGCTGGAAGGGGCGTTGGATCGCGAACGGTTCGAAGAGGCGTTCCGCGGGCTGATCGCGCGGCATGAAACGCTGCGCACCGGTTTTGAAATGGTGAACGGCGAGGCCCTGCAGAGGATTTACCCGCAAGTGGATTTTGCCGTGGAGTATGTGCAAGCGAGCGAGGAAGCCGCTGGAGAAGTGGTGCAGGACTTCGTGCGCACATTTGATCTGGCGAAGCCGCCGCTGCTGCGGGTGGGTCTGGTCGAGCTGGCGGAAGAACGCTATATTCTGATGTTCGACATGCATCACATTATCTCCGACGGCGTCTCGATGGAGGTTCTGGTCGAAGAGTTTGTCCGCTTGTACGACGGAGAAGAGCTTGAGCCCCTGCGTATTCAATACAAGGATTATGCGGCATGGCAGCAGTCTGACGCGCAGCAGGAGCAGCTGAAGCGGCAGGAAGCGTACTGGCTGGATCAGTTCCAAGGGGAGCTGCCGGTGCTGGAAATGCCGACGGATTATGCGCGTCCGGCCGTGCAGAGCTATGAAGGGCATACGCTCCACTTCTTCATGGATGCGCAGAAGAGCGAAGGTCTGAAGCGGCTCGCGGCCGAAAGCGGAGCGACGCTGTACATGGTGCTGCTTGCAGCGTATACGATTCTGCTGCATAAATATACGGGTCAGCAGGACGTGGTTGTAGGGACGCCGATTGCGGGAAGGAACCATAGCGATGTGCAGTCGCTGATCGGGATGTTCATCAATACGCTGGCCATCCGCAGCTATCCGGCCGGCGAGAAGACGTTCCTGGCGTATCTGGAAGAAATGAAAGAAACGATGTTCGGTGCCTACGAGCATCAGAACTATCCGTTCGAAGAACTGGTGGACAAAGTGCAGGTTGCCCGCGATTTAAGCCGCAATCCGCTCTTTGATACGATGTTTACCTTGCAGAACACGGAAAGCAAAGACTTCGATCTTGAAGGGCTCCGGTTGGCTCCGTATCCGAGCGAATATGGGATGGCGAAATTTGATCTGAGCTTGGATGTGATCGAAGACAACGACGGTCTGGAGTACGTCCTTGAATATGCGACTGCCTTGTACAAGAGGGAGACGGCCGAACGGCTGGCCAAGCATTTCGAACAGCTGCTCGAAGCGATTGTAAGCGACCCGGGCGCAAAAATTGCGACGCTGGATCTGTTGACTGTAGAAGAACAGGAACAAATTCATGCATTCAACCCGGCGGTGTCCGAGCTTGCGCCGGAGAAAACGTTCCACCGGTTGTTCGAAGAGCAGGCGGCGCGCACTCCGGAAGCGACGGCGGTCATGTACGAGGACAAGCATTTGACGTACGGGGAGCTGAACGAGCAAGCGAACCGGCTGGCTTACACGCTGCGCGAGGGCGGCATCGGTCGGGAATCGATCGTCGGCATTCTAGCCGACCGTTCGATAGACCTGCTGGTCGGCGTCATGGCGGTCTGGAAGGCGGGAGGCGCATATGTGCCGCTCGATCCGGAGTATCCGTCGGACCGCATCCGGTTCATGCTGGTTGACAGCGGGGCTACGGTGCTGTTGACGCAAACCCATCTGCAGGACCAAGCCCAAGCGTGGCTGGCGGAAGATTCGACGCTGCAAAGCGTGCGCTGCC
>NZ_JTHN01000013.1 GCF_001399685.1 Paenibacillus sp. A3 | reverse complement strand
ATTTTCACGGGTTTCAAAGTATTCCTGTAAGTCGCTAATTTTGGATTTTGTTAAAAAGGAGCGCTCTCCGGTATGATGAATTTATGGGGCCTAGACAACCCAAATTCAATCTATACGGAGGCGCTCTTATTTATGAAGTTTAAACAAAGCGACAAACAAAATCAACGTATTGAAAAAATTACAACCGACCATCTTATTATTGGCATCGATATTGCCAAGTTTTCTCACGTTGCCCGTGCTGTCGATTTTCGTGGGATCGAACGCGGCCACTATCTTGCCTTCTCTAACGATCATATCGGCTTTAAAGCCCTATTCCAGTGGATACAAGCTCTGATGGATCAGCATCACAAAACGAAGGTGCTCATCGGTGTTGAACCCACGGGGCACTACTGGCTCAATCTCGCCTTCTGGCTTCAAGAAAGGCAACTCGAGCTCGTTCTCGTTAATCCTTTTCATGTCAAACGCAATAAGGAAAATAGAGATAACTCCCCCACGAAAAACGATGTCAAGGATGCCCTTGTCATTGCCGATATGGTGAAGAACGGTTATTACTCCAAGGTTCGTATGTTACCCGAGTCCTATCGGGAGATTCGGCAGTTGGTTCATGCCCGTGAGTTCATCCTAAAGCAATCCGGTGCTGTAAAAAACCAAATTCATCGTTGGGTCGATATGCATTTTCCCGAGCTCGGTCTTGTCTTTAAGGACGTGACGTGCAAAACGGCCTTAGCGACACTTGCTTTGTTTCCACTTCCATCTGACATTCGCGATCTATCTCCGACCTTTATCGTCTCTCAATGGAAAAAGAAGCTCAAACGAGCGAGCTTGAGCACCGCTAAAGCCTTAATCGAATCGGCTAAGCGCTCTACAGGGCTCCCCGGATGCTCCATGTCTTCAAAGGTCTGCGTTCATCTGCTATTAAGTCAGCTGGATTTCTTTCAGCAGCAGCTCGCTGAACTGGAAGAGAAACTGGGAGCTCAGATTCAATTGATTCCAACCACTCCTTCACTTCGTACGTTTAAAGGGATCAGCGATATGACGCTGGCTACCTTATATAGCGAAGCCGGTGATCTTAGACAATTCCAGCACGGATCGCAGCTTCTTCGGTTGGCCGGTTTACATCTATCTGAGAATAGTTCAGGGCTTCGTAAAGGAGAAGTAACCATTACCAAACGCGGCAGACCCGGCCTCCGTCGCATCTTATTTTTAACCGTTTTGCATCTAGTCGCTGCCAATCCAGAATTTAAGGCACTTCATGAACACAATAAGCATGTCAAGAAGATGAAGGGAATGCAGTCTTTGATGAAGCTTTGCGGAAAACTCGCTCGCATCCTAGTCGCCCTGGCAAAGGATAACCAAACCTATCTGCCGGAAAAAGTTAAGACCCTGGCTGCATAAGTAATCCTTGAACCAACGTAACATTCATCGTCATTTGGCTCATTCGCAGGATTCTACACAAAGAAAGCGCTGAGTACCGACTACGTTTCCGCCTAAAGGGCACAGACCCGTTTTCAAAGAGTTGTCGGCCTCCATCCCTTGGGTAGGTGTAACGAAGGAATGTAAGGGGATAAACCCGTTGAGACATGGGAGGGCGAACCCCCAGGGATAGATGGAGAATGCGCAGAGAAATGGGACTATATGGTATTTTAATTGAATACCTTTATTTCTCTATGCATACAATTCCCGAACGTCTGGTCCAGTCCCTTCGTTACTTTATTCAAAAGTTTCAGCATGAATAAGATCCTGCGAATGAGCGAGATAGAACGAGAAAACAGCATCATACTGAGGGAGGCGGACGTAAACTCTTACGGAATATACCCCACCTCTGTTTTGTCTGAGATTTTCTA
>NZ_JTHN01000129.1 GCF_001399685.1 Paenibacillus sp. A3 | reverse complement strand
CATTACTTTGTATAGAAAAAACTTTACTTACTAAAAAAGCCCCCTCGAAGGGGGCTCCAAAGTGTTGAGAAACCCAGAATGGAGAAAATCTCAAACAAATAGAGGTGGGGTATATCCCGTAAGAGTTTACGTCCGCCTTTGAAACCCGTGAAAATACCGCAAATTCTAATCAAGTTCACGGGTTTCATGAGCGGCTGGAGGGATATACCCCACCGCGTATGCGGAGAATTTCTACGCGAAGCGGGTTTCTCAACAAGCTCAAGCCCCCACGAAGGGGGCTTGCTCATTCCTTTAATTCGCACGTAGCTTGTAAGTCGCACCTGCCTCGGTTTGGAACGTAATCAGCCCCTGAGCCTGATCAACCTTAACGGGCGTCTCGCTCGTACCGTCTATTTTCACCACCTGCACTTGACCGGCGACGAATGGATTCACAATATGAACGGGACCTCCTTTTTCGCTGGTCAGTCGCACGTCGGCGATAGCTCCTCCATGCAGACCGCTCGATACCACGAACGCTCCTCTGGCCCGGAGCTGTCTGAAATGAGCCTCCGGATATTTATTTTTCGGCAGCATGGGGAACAGATGAATCACGTCTTTTCCTCTGCTCTCGTCGAAATAGCTTTGCAGCATTAAGGCGTTAATGGTTTCCACGCTGCCGGATGTCTCGATGCCGCCGCCTTTTTGGTACACCGTCAGGTTGTTGCGCATCAGCAAGGAACTGCTTTTGCTGGAACTGATAATTTTTTTGAAATTGGTTAACACTTCGTCCACATCGTAGCCGATCCGCACAGCCGCCGGAAATTGCATGGCGAACGAGTTCGTCTGTTCCCAGGAACCGTACGCCTCAATCGTATTCAGCGCGATCTGCTTCAAACGCGAAGTCGTGCTCAAATTAATCTCATCGCTCGGCCAGAACAAGCCCGTCATCACGGCATGCCAAGGTCCCTTCACATTCGTCCCCCCGATAAACGGCCGTCCCGGGTTTACAATCCGTTTGCCGGTCTTGCCGTCGATATAGGACTCGGACTCTTTGAACACTTCTTTTCCGGTTACGGAGTATACAAACGTAGGATAATCGGCTAATTTGTCGATAATATCCTGCCATTTGGCGCGCCGGGCGGCATCGACATCCAAATCCCGGCTTGCCGTAATGAGCCCCTTCATCAAAAATTTGACCATGGCGATGTCCAGAATGGAGTTGTCGTCGTGCTCGTTCGCCTCACGCGGCGCGCTGTCCTTGATGACATATTTGCCGTTCTCCATCACCAAGTAATCTTCCCAGAAATCGGCAAGCGAGAGGAGGTACGGATAAGCCTTGTTTCGCAAAAACTCCTTATCTTTCGTGTAAGTATAATGGTTGATGAAGTTTGTAGCCAAATACGCTCCCAGCATCAATTGATCGTTCAGTTTGGATCTGGTTTTCGCAGGAGCGACCGGACTTACCGGAATACGGGACGGGTCCCATCCGACCGTCGCCGGGCCGTACGGCCTCGCTAACGACCGGGTTGTCGAGAAGCCGCGGTATCCCGCCTCATGCGTGCGGTTGATGCCGTATGGCATATAGCCCAGCACCTGATCGAAATAGGCGTCCGCCAGCTCGGGCCGATTGCTGGAAAACACGCCCCAGTACGGGTTCTCGAAGTTATAGTTCAAAAAATATCGGGCCCCCCACCCCGGCGAATCGTTCGTAATCCAGCTGCCAAAAATGCCCGGGGCTGCTTTGCCCGTCCGGTTGCTCGCTGCCAGCGCATACAAAGCTCCGAAATAATATTTGTCGAACCACTCGTCATTCGTAATCACATACGACTTGAGCCAGAAGTTTTTCCACCATGCCAGGTGCGCTTCATGCTGCGCGGCAATTGTTGCCGATGTCATTCCCATGACCCTGGCTTGAGCTAATTTCAAATAGCTCGCCGCTTCGGGGACGTCCGGGTTTTCCCCGCCCCCGCCGCTAACTTGCGTCACAAGCGTTACGGTCGTATTCGGCTGCAAAATAAAATCGGCTTGCGCTCTGCCACCGGACGAACGGAAGTCCGTAAGCGGCGCTCCGAGCAGTCGCGTGGCCAATACCGCTCTGGACATCCACTCCTTCGGCGCTTGGCTCGAGGAGCTTTCGCGAGCCGCCCACAACACGCCGCGGGCGGTATCCGTTCCCGACTTAAATGGCTTGTCGGCCGCTTCCGGCACCCATACGTCAACCGTTAACGGAACAGGCGTCGCAGCTTGCGTTCGAAGCTCGGTTATTACCAAGTTGCTGTTCGCATCGACCCACGTTTTCATTTTGAGCTGGACGTTTTTCAATGTCACGTCCGCTCTTACCTCCGCATTCAGCAGGTCCTGCTCATAACGGTAGGACGGGGCGGAACTCGTGTCGTGCGCTTGATTGGTTATCGTCACTCCGCCGACCGTCAATTTGCTGCTTTTCATCCAAAAATCGTTTTTATCGATATAAATCGTCTGCGAATCGGCCGTACCGCCCGACACGGTGCCGATATCGCCATTTCCCAGCAGCGGACCGTCCGCATACCCTTTAAAACCGCCGGGCAATTTGGTATAAACGCCTGTCATGCGGGAAGGAGCGAGACTCTGCAATTCCTGCCAATCCGACTTGGCATGATCGTTCTGGCTGCGCTTGGTCGCCAGGTTTAACGAAGCCGCCGCCGACAGGTTGCCGGCCGCATCTCTGGCTTTGACCTGAAACGCATAGGGGGTATCCGGCAGCAAATCCGGAATCGTCACATTCGTGTTCTCGGTCAGTATTGTCTTCGTCCCATAGCTGATCTCATACTGCATTACGCCTTCGTTATCTTTGGAGGCAAGCCAGTTCAGAACGACGGCCGTATCGGTAAATTCCCCGGCTCTGAGGCCCGTCGGAGCTGTGGGCGCTTCCGTATCCACGCGTGCTCCTGCGATATCCGGCGTGCTTTCCCCAAACACCATGGCGGTCGGCAGCATCGTTGCTATTAACGCCAATATGAGAACAAGGCTAACCATTCTTTTGTTTTTCATACGTTACCTCCCCGTTAACTATCCCTTCAATCCGGTCGTCGCAATGCCTTCGACAAAATATTTTTGCGCGAAGAAATACAGCAGCACACTGGGAATCATCGCCGCCAAAGACATGGCCAGAACCCGGTTCCATTCCACGGAAGCCGCGACATCGAGAGACATCCGCAAGGCCAGCGATATGGTGAATTTTTTTATGCTGTTGATATAAATGAGCTGGCCGAAAAAATCGTTCCATGTCCAAATAAACTGGAAAATGCCCGCCGAGAAAAGCGCCGCCTTGGAGAGAGGAAGCAATATTCGGATCAGAATGGTGAACGAATGGCCGCCGTCCATTTTCGCCGACTCGTCGAGCTCCTTCGGCAGCCCTCTAAGGAACTGAATAAGCAGAAAAATAAAAAACGGACCGCCGCCGCACAAAGCCGGCACGATAAACGGGTAATAGCTGTTCAACCAGCCAAACTGGCCGAAGAGCATAAATCTCGGAATGACGGTGACCGCCGCCGGCAGGAAGAGCGTCGAGATCATTAAAGCGAAAAACAATTTTTTCAGCGGAAACGTGAATCTGGCAAACCCGTACGCCACGAGCAGACTGGAGGCAACCGTAAAAACGACGGTCGGTATAACCAAGATGAACGTGTTGAGAAAAAAAGTGCCGAACGTATACTGCCCGCTGCCTTCCCAGCCCTTGCGGAACGAATCCCAGACATATTCTTTAGGCAGCAAATGAATACTGCCGAAGATTTCCGAATTTGATTTAAAAGAGGCGAACAGCAGCCAAACGAGCGGATACACCATCACGAAGCCCAAGCCCGTCAGGAAGATGTAATAAAGCAGTTGCAGCCATGTTGTCTTGTGCGCAGGTGCCGCCATTACTTATCGCCTCCATCCTCGTAATGGATCCAGGTTCTCGACGATTGGAAGATCAGCGCGGTCAAGATCATGAGCACCACAAACAATACCCACGACAGCGCGCTTGCATACCCGATGTTATAGAATCGAAACGCCTCCTCGTAAAGCTTCAGCGCGTATAAATAGGTGGACTTCAACGGTCCGCCGCCGGTAATGACGAACGCCCCGGTAAAATCCTGGAACGCCCCGACCGTCTGCATGACCAGATTAAAAAAGATCAATGGCGTCAGCATCGGTATGGTAATCATCATAAATTTCCTGACCTTCGAAGCGCCGTCGACCGTAGCCGCCTCGTACAAATCCTGCGGGATTTGCTTGATTCCGGCGAGAAAAATGACCATGGACGATCCGAACTGCCACACGGCCAGCATACTTACGGTATATAGCGCGACGTCCGGACTTCCGAGCCAATCGACCGGCGGCAAATGCAGCTTCCCCAAGAACGCGTTGATCATGCCGTCCCGCAAAAACAACACCCGCCACAAAACGGAAACCGCCACGCTGCCGCCCAGGATCGACGGAAGATAGTAAACAGTTCGATAAAAGTTGATGAATCTGATCTTCGCACTCAGCATCATAGCCACCAGCAGCGCAAAAATGAGTTTGACGGGGACGGCAACAAACACATAAGCGAAGGTGACCGAGAACGATTTATAAAAATCCGCATCCCGAAAAAGCTGGCTGTAGTTCTTCAATCCTACCCAATGATAAGATCCGACCAGCCCCGCGTCCGTAAAGGACAGGATGAACGAGTACAGAAAAGGATACAACTGGAAAACAATAAAACCGACCAGCCAAGGCAAAATATAGAGGAATCCGGTATAGCTCCCCTTCCTTTTCCATCCGTTCTTTGTTATCGATGCCATGCTTTCACCCGCACTTGTTTATCATTTCTTCTGCGCCTTCAATTCGTTCAGCTTGTCGCCGACTCGCTTCAAATAATCGTTCGCCGCTTGCTCGGGTGTGGACTTGTTGTACAGCAATTTCTGGATCACTTCATCCTGTACGGCTCCGATTTGCGAATTGTTCAGAAGCCCCGTAATCGCCTTCGATTGATGTTTGAGCACGATATCCACCGCTGCGCCTACGTCCTTATCGATTTTTCCGGCCTGTATCGCATAATCTTTGGCTGCTGAAGAGGCGGGAACCGATCTGACATCGCCAAGCATGACGGCGGCTTCCTTGTCGTTCAAGAACCAATTGACGAATTTAGCGGCTTCCCCGGTGTTCTTGGAGTTTGCGTTAATCGACAGCACCATGGAAGGCTTTAATAAGGTGCCGGGATCCTTGCCGTTCTTCAACTGGGGCAAAGCCACGATGCCGATGGCCGAATTGGATAGTTGTCCTTTCAATTTCGCGATCTGGCTCGTAAATTCAATGATGAAAGGCGCATCCCCGTTCACCCATTTCGGGTTCGGGTCCTGGCTCGGAGCATAGCATTCTTCGGCGGAAGGCAGCACATGGTTATCCGCCAGCTTTTTCATCAAGGCATAACTTTCAACCAGCTCCTCCTTCGTCCAGGGCATGGTCAAGTCGCCGCTTTTCAGCCTTGCGCCGGTGCGCTCCGTATGCACGATATCGAACAGCATGGGCGGATAGCTTTTGTCGACGCAGTAGGTAAAGGTGCCTTTCGGATTGTTGTCGCGGATTTTTTTGGCCGTAGCGAGCACCCGGTCCCAATCCCAAGCTCCGCTTGTGTCGATTCCCAGCTTATCGGTTATCGTCTTGTTGTAAATAAGCACATACCCGTTCGTTCCCATAGGCAGCCCTACCGTTTTTTTAGTCGAGGACAAGGAGAAGTCTTGAAGAAGCTTTTCGTCAAAAGAAGACGTATCGATCTCTGTCAACCGGCTGATATCGGCCAAAGGCTCGGACTTGCTCGTAAGCTCTTCCAGCCACGTCTGATCCAGCTGCATAATATCCGGGGCTTGTTTGGCGGCGATTTGCGTTTTGATCTTATCGAGATATCCCTCGTAACCTTGGTATTCCGCCTCGATCGTGACATGCGGATGTTTTTGCCGGTACCGATCGATCGCCGCCAACGTCGCTTTGTGTCTGATCTCGGAGCCCCACCACATGAATCTTAACGTTACCGGTTTTGATGCCGAAGCGTCAGCGCCGCTTGCGGAAGCCGGAGTCGATGTACCGCCGGCATCGCCGCATCCGGCGGCGAGCGCAGCAAGAACGACCATCGAGCAGACGACGCTTGCTTTGCCAACCATCCTGTTGTTCAACAGCTTACCTCCTCTCTTCTCCGTTTCGTTTTGTAAGCACTTACAATCCCGATTGTAGCATCCCTCGCAACCGGTCCAAAAGACACCGTACATGAGAAAAAGTCTCTTCCATTCGGCAGTATTCGGACGGGTGCGAGTAAAAACAGTCATTTATTCAGATTTACAGTCCGTTTTGCAGATCCGTCTCGCAGCTTCCATTGGCTATTTCTATTTTACAATGTTTAGATTATATTTAAATGTAATCCAATTTCAAAGGCAGGGGAAGCCGATGTACAAATTGCTCATTGTGGATGACGAAAGCGAAACAAGAAACTCCATAAGCAACTATTTTCCCTGGGAGGACATCGGATTCGAAATCGTCGGGCAGTTGGAGAACGGCAGACAAGCATTGGACTTTCTCAGCGAGCGCAAGGCGGACGTCGTACTGTGCGACATCCATATGCCCGTGCTGTCCGGCATTGACTTTGCCCGGGAGATCAAGGACCGGAAGCATCCCGTGATGATCGTCTTTTTCAGCGGCTACCGGGAGTTTGAATATGCGAAGCAAGCTCTGTCGCTGGGGGTGAAGGAATACATCGTGAAGCCTCCCAAGTACAAGGATTTGGTAAGCGCTTTCTCGTCACTCAAAGCGGAATTGGACGAACAAGCCTGGCGTACGGCAGCGGCAGCTCCGCCCGATCAGCCCGATGAAGAGCCGGAACAAAGCTATAACGGCAAAATTATTTCCATCGTCAAACGCTTTGTCGAAGATAACTTCCCGCATGCTTCTCTTGAAGAAGCAGCCAGGCTTGTCCATATGAATGCCAATTACTTGAGCCAGTTTTTCAAAAAGAATACGGGTTGCAGCTTTTCCGATTATCTTCTTACGGTAAAAATGCAGAAAGCCAAGGAGCTTCTGCAGGATGTCCGCTACCGCACCTATGAGGTCGGCTCGCTGGTAGGCTACAGCAACTCCCGCAACTTTGCCCGGACGTTTAAGAAATATTTCGGAACGACACCGAGACTTTACCGGAATCGGAAGCCGTAAATGGAACCGGCGATGAAAAAACGTTTTTTTCTCAAAAACCTTGCCGTTTTCCTCCTTCCGATCATGGTGCCGATGATCTTGCTCGGTTCCCTATCCATCGCCGTGCTGCAAAGCTACATCAAAAATGAAATCAGCAGCAGCCATATCCGCCAATTGAATCAGACCAAAGAACATTTGGAGCTCATGTTAAACGAGATGGACTCCCTCATCTTGACGCTCGACAACCATTCGAAAATCAACAATGTCTTAGGCAACCTGTTGGAAAATCAATTGCCGAAATACGAGGATATTGTTCCCGGTGAGATGCTTCAAGCGTTCTTGAACGCTCCCGCCAATGCCAGGCCGTATATCCACTCCATTTATGCCTACTATCGGAATGATCATGGCTTGTTCGTATCGTCCAATGTCGGAGTGGCGAATCTGAACAGCTATTGGGATACCGGCTGGTACGACGGCTACAGGAATCATGACGGGAAGGCGGAAATCTGGACGGAGCCGCGAAATATAAAGCAGTATGGCTTTGAAAAGGACGCGAAGCGGATTGTCACGGTTTACCGGAAGCTGCATACTAGGGACGGTATAATCGCGCTGAATTTATCGAGGGACTATATCGAGGACATCCTTCGTTCGCTTGCGGTCCCCTCAGATCAATGCGTGCTCGTATTCAACGAAAAGGGACAGCTTCTTTTTAGCAGCAGTTTGCCGGACGACTTGAAGCAGATGCCATTCGCGCAGGCGCAGGCGGACCATGAAAAAGAAGGTCTGCTTGCTCTCCAGTCGCATAGCGATTCTTTTATCGTCAACCAAGTCAATTCCAACCGTTACGGCTGGGAATACTTTTCCATCGTGCCGAAAAAATCGCTGTTCCGCGTGCCTACTCGATTAAGCGCCGCAACCCTGATTCTTCTTCTGGTCTCCCTCGTCGTCAGCATGCTGCTGGCTTACTACTTTACCTCGCTGAACTATAACCGCCTGTCAAGCATGATGGCGATTATCGACTCGGCCGTCCGAGGCAAGCCGCTGCCCCCGCTCCCGGTCACCATTAAGGACGAGTACGGCTATATTCTTCACAATATTTTAACGACGTTTATCGAACAAAATTATTTGAAGATGCAGCTTTCGGAGCAAAAATACCGTCTCCAGGCTGCGAAATTGCTGGCCCTTCAGTCGCAAATCAATCCGCATTTTCTGTACAATACGTTAAATGCAATTTATTGGGAAGTATTCAAGCTCACGGCCAAACCGAACCAAGGAACCGAGATGATCGAGAATTTGTCCCATATATTGGATTATTCGCTGAGCAGCCCCGTGCAGACCGTCACGCTGCAAGAAGAAATCGACCATACGCAAAGCTATATCCGAATTCAGAAGTTCCGTCACAAGGACAAATTTGAGGTCATATGGAAAGGGAATCACGGGGAGATTCAACACTTTAGAATGGTTAAACTGCTCCTGCAGCCTCTCGTAGAAAACAGCATTTATCATGGAATCAAGGCAACCAAAGCGAAGATTGTCATCCAAATCAAAATCATGCTGCATGGGGACCGTTTGCGGATTTCCGTTACCGACAACGGCATGGGGATCGAAAAAGACCGTCTCGCGGAGATCCGGAGGCAGCTCAGCGAAGGAAGCGAATCGACGGGGCACATCGGTCTATTTAATACCAACATTCGACTGAAATTAAGCTACGGGGAACAATACGGCATGGAGATCAAAAGCAAGTACGGATTCGGGACGTCGGTATCCTTCGATATCCCTGTTGCTGCGGCTTCCCATGATAGCTCCCTCCTCTGCCGGGAGGATTAAAAAGGCTGCCGAGAAAGTGGTTAATTGAGGTAACGGAGGTTACGAGAGGATGGGGTATCTACTTCTGGTCACTGTTGTCCGCAGGAAATTTTGATTTGAAGCTGTTGAACAGCGGAAATTTCCCGCAGACAAAGGCGAACGCTACCGCTCCTCCAGCAGATACCCCATCTCCGTATGTATCTCTGTTCTTGTCAAAACCACTTTCGCAACAGTCGTGGGGCCTCGTCGGAGGCCCCTCTTTTTTATAGAATGTTATACCCTAGGTGCAAAATTACTTCCCGGATTGCTTCAGCTTCAGCAGCACCGTGACTGCTTCGGCTCTCGTGGCGTTGGCGCCCGGAGCGAAGCGGTTGCCTTCCCGGCCTTCGACCAGGCCAAGCTTTTGAATGGCCTCTACGGCAGCTTTGGCCCATCCCGGGATGTCGGCGTCGTCCGAAAAACCGGTCGAACCGGCCGCTTGACGTGCAGCTCCCTGCGAATTGGCGATCATGACGGCCATCTCGGCCCGGGTGATCTGCGTATTCGGACGGAACGTGCCGTCCTCGTAGCCTTGAACAATCCCCGCTTGGACAGCCTGCGCTACGGCTTTCTCCGCCCTGGCGTCGATCTCGGAACGGTCGGCGAACGTAAGGGCGGCGCCCTCCTTCGCAAGCTTCATCGTCCCAGTCAGCATGACGGCAAATTCGGCCCGGGTGACGACATGATCCGGTTTAAAGGAACCGTCCGGGTATCCCGCAACGATACCGCTTGTCACTGCTTGCCGGATGATGCCTTCCGCCCAATGCCCTGTCGTATCGGTGAACGATACCGGTTTCGGCTCCGCCGGCGTTTCCACGGTTTTCTTATCGACGGCGAACACCGCGTAGATGCCCGCATCGTCCACGTTCACCTTGATCGTGGAACCATCGACCGTTCCCCCGATATTCGTCCATTGCTTCTTCTTACCGTCGTAAGCGAACACGGCAGCGGTCTGGTTACTCCGCAGCAGCGACGGATCGAAGGCGATCGTCAACGTGATCGGCTTTTTGAACGAGCCGGCGATATTTTTCGTCAGTTCAAACACCGGACTGAGCGTCGTCTCTTGCTGCGTAAGAAGCTTCGACGGGTCCGCCACTTTCTCCACGGTCAGCGTCAACGCCTGGTCGGCCGCTCCCGCCGGAACCGTGACGGTTATCGCGTTCCCCAAACTTGTGGTGCCCGAGCCGCCTGCCGGGATCGACAGCTTCCCGTCGGACGAAGCCGAACCGCCGCCGCTTCCCCCGCCTGAACCGCCGGACCCGCTCGAATCCGAATCGGAGTCGGAGTCGCTTAAGGTGGACACCACTCTCACATTGCTTATTTTCGAATAATTGCCCGCCGCATCGAAAACCATCACAAAATAACGGTAGGTCGTATTCGACGAAAGTCCGGTATCCCGGTATTCGGTCTTCGTGGTCGTCTGGATTTCGGTATTGTTGCGGTAAATTTTGTAGCCCGCAATCCCGAAGTTATCGGTAGCCCCCGTCCACTTTAGATCGATCGCGGAGCCGGATACCGCTTCTGCCCGCTCGATGGTCGGTTCCGTCGGCGCTTCGGTGTCGACGATGGCCGGCGTCCACCAGTTGCCGGAAACGACCAGCATGCTCAGCAGCCGGAGGTTGTTGCCGAAATAAAGCGCGTCTTCCGTCGGTATGGCCGCATTGTAATCCCATAGTTCGTTCAGCCACTGCTGGTTGGACGAATCGGTCATGGCGCTGACCATAAACGGTGCGGAGAACGAAAGATCCGCATCATCGCCTAACGCCGCCGATCCGTCCAGCTTATAGCCGGCCTTGATGCCCTCCGGTTTGCCGCCGGTTTTCGCGCGAATCCAGCTGTTCAACCGGCCGAGCTGTTCTTTCGCCCGCCTCTCTCCGGTCAAGAGGAAATCGGTGCCAAGACGCCACGGTACCCGGGAAGCGTTGTAATTATAGTCTCCGTCATGCTCGTCTTCCAGAAAATATCCACTCTCGGTGTCCCATTTCTTCTCGCTTACCGGCTTGAATTGGCCGTCCGTATCCTTGAATACGAAATCAGGCAACAGCCCGGAGTTCGGACTATACTTCTCGTGAACGCTCCGGATCATGCGGTACGTTTGGTCGATCACTTTGTCCCAGCGGCTATCGCCGGATACGATCCGGAAATCCTTCAAATGCTGGAGCATGAAATCGGAAGGACGGGAAGCTTTTCCGTACATCGGGTCCTCGTCCTTCGCCCAGTCGGCGAGCTTCAAGGTCCATTCCGTATGGTTGACTTCGCTTTCCATGATCGCGTCGATCACCTTGCGCGCCTGCTCCAAATAGTTGATTTCGCCCGCGCTTCCCCACTGCCGGTCCGCCAGCAGCAGCGCGTACGCAATATCCATATCCCCGTCCGTAGCGGAATCCGTGCCGTTGATATCGACGATGGCGCTGCCGTTGTCCGCCTGCTGCCATGCCATCAGCTGCGGGTTAATTGCGCTCGGGTGCGCCCTGAAATAACGGTACATGCCGTCAAAATAAGTCTTCGCCTCCGGATCATGCCCCGCCATCAGCGCGGTGATCAGCATGCCGTACCCGTGGGCCTCCGATACGGTAATTTCCCCGTCTTTAAACCAATCCCCATCCGCATACCATACGTAGTACTGCGTCGGGTCGTAGGGATTCCGCTTCAAATATTTTGCCTTCCATTCCTTGTAAAGCCGGGTCACCGTTGCGTCCATTTCGGCTTGCGTCACGTGATTCGGCTTGATCGAATCGCCCGCATACGCGGTATGCTGCGGGTACGCCTTGAACGGGCCGTCTCCGGATGGCGCAGGCTTGGTCGCGACTTCGACCCGGTTGCTTGGCAGCGACTCGATCGTTTCCGCATTGAACGCCTTCACTTCGTAGCTGTAGCTTGTAGCGGGCTTTAACCCCGTATCGCTGTAGGAGGTTGCTGTCGTCGTTCCGACTTTGACTCCGTCACGGTAGATGTTGTAGCCTGCCGCATCCGTTTTTCCTGCGGACGCCTTCCAGTTCAGCTGAATTTGAAAAGCGGAAACCGCGGTTCCGGTCAAGTTCGTCGGCGCCGAAGGCGGATCGGAATCGACCGGTCCATCCTGCGTGCTGACTTCAACCGCATCCGAATTGATTCTCGCACCGACCGCTTTCACGACGAAATCGTATTTTTTTGCAGGGTTGATGCCTTCAACCGTATACGTGTACTCCGCTTGCGGGCCTGCCGGAACATAGACGCTCCAATGCGTCTTGACCTTGTCGTTCTTCTCATAGATCCGGAAGCCTCTTACCGGCTCGGCGCTGGCGGCAGGAGCCTTCCACGTGAGGACGGCTTGATTGCCGGTCACTTGAACTTTGGCGTCCTCCACCTTCGCAGGCTTGCCGTCCGTTCTCCGAATGCCGTACCGGTCGTAAGCCCGCACCCCGTTATCCCCGGGCTTCTCGTCTTCGACTGCCGCCGTATAGGCCGTAAACTTGAGCACCTCATCCGAGACGGAGACATCGGTAAACATTTTTTTGAACGGCTGGGTATCGATGGCTGCAAAAAAATCGTCATAAGGAACGCCGTTCTTATCGACATACTTTTCGTAAAATTTATTGCCGAACGCATTGGACATCAGATAAACCGTGCCCTTCGGATTCACGGCATTGCCTTCCTGGTCAAACGTCAGCTCGTTTGCGGGAATGATTTTATCGTTGTACATCTGGAACGATCTCATATACATGTGATCGTGCGCTTCGAACACCATGTCGATGCCCATCTCGTCGAAGGCGGGAATCAGATACTTTCGGTAAAATTGAACCCGTTCGTCCTCCCACTCGCCCGCGTTGTCTCCCGCCGAATAAGGGCCTTTGTGGAAGGCGACGAATTTCCATTTCTTATCGCTCTTCGCCACCGTGTTCTTCATCCACGCGACTTGATCCCAAAACTGTTTATCGGCCCATTCCACGTCGACTCCGTTCTCCGCCAGTCCGCCGACAAACTGGGAGTTGAATACCAGATACAGCGCATCGCCGTATTCGAACGAGTAGACCGACCCTTCGTGAGTACCTTCCACCTCCTGCTTCGGCAGGTTGAAGTGATTGTAGAAGTTGTTGTTCGGCGTCGTTTCGTCTCCGTCCCAGTCCTGAACCTCGTGCCCGCCAAGCACGGGGACGAAAGGCACGTTCAGCAGCTCGTTCTGCGCCGCTCCCAGCATCCACTGCCATTGCTCCTCCAAATCTCCGTTATCCACCAGGTCCCCGGCGTTGATCAGAAATTTGGGATCGCCGATATGATCGATCGCTTTTCTGAACGTATCGCCCCACGGTTCGAACCCCGATTTGCTGGAGGATTGCGAGTCCGATCCGGCAATAAAACGGTAGCCCGCCTGTTTGCCCGGATCCGTCTTGAACGACCCGATGGCGCTCCAGCCGTCCGGCTCGCCGTTGCCTACGCGAAACTTGTAGGCGGTTCCCGGCTTCAAACGGTCTGCGACCGCTTTATGGCTCGTAAATTTCGTCTTCTGGCCGGTTTCCCGGTCGGCCTTCTTCATGTAGGTCTCGATTTCCTCCGCGCTGCCTGCATAAGCAACGGCTTCGCTTTCTGGAAATACGCCGTCCCTCACCTTGTCGGCCTCGGCCACTTGAACGACCGTACCCGTCTTCACATCGGTGTACCAGGCAAACGCTTGACTTGTTCCGGGATCGCCGTTAAATGTCATATTGATCAGCTTCGGCATGTACGGCGAATCCTGCACCGTAAAGCTCCAGAGGATATCCCTAGCGAGCGGGACTTGGTCGTCCTTGCCTCGAATGAGCTCCTTCGGAAGCTTCACCGTATAAGTCTTACCGTACGTAAAAGACGGATGCTGAATGTGCAGCGTGACTTGATTGACAATATCGAGCGTTACCGGAGCAAGCGTCCGGTTGTGATCGTCGACAATGGCCGCTTCATATCCGGAATTCAGCGCGATCGGCTTATTGAAGGTCACGGACACCGGGGCCGTCGCCGACACTTGAACGGCGCCGTCCTTGGGCAGCTCCGCCGTATCGATCGTCGGGATGACAATCGGCGCACCGTCGATCCGTTTGCCCGATACCCGGATATCCTTGATCCGGCTGGAGCCGGAGCCGCCGATGCCCGAGGAGCCTTTCGTATTCGTATCCGAACGGACAATCCAGCGGATATACAGGATATCCCGATTGTCGGCTTCCGCCGGAAGAGGCGCGTCGATCAGCTTGCACGACTGGTTTGCGCAATTGAAGCTGGAGGTGACCATCGTCAGGTCCGTATTCGGCACGTCCGTCCATGTCCGCTTATCCGTGCTGATTTGCACCTTGAAATCGCGCGGGCCCGAGCCCGAGGAGTTTTGCTGCGAGGACAGTGCAATCTGCTCGAACCCTTTCGTCGAGACGGTCGCCAGCCAATATTTACTGCCGCTGCCGTTGTCCCAGCCTTGATAGCTTATCGCTTGTTTGTCGCTGTCGTAGGCCTCGAATACGCCGCCGATATTGCGGAACGTCGACGCCGACTTGTAGGCGCCGTCCGTGGCCGGCCACACGCCCCCGGACCCGGCGCCCGCGAAGGTCCATTCCGCAACCTTTTGGCGGGATGCCGCCGCAAGTGTCGAAACTGCGATCTGGCTGCTCGCATCCGATTCATTGCCCGCCCAATCGTAGGCCGTCACATGGTACGTGTAGGTCTTCGCCGCCGCAAGTCCGGCGTCTTCGTAGGATGCGGCTGCCGCCGTCCCGACTTTTACGCCCTCGCGGTAAATGTTGTAGCCTGCGACTCCGACATTGTCCGTAGAGGCCGTCCATGTCAGCCGGATCGATGCGTCGGATATCGCTTGCCCGCTAAGTCCCGCGGGCACAGTCGGTGGAGTCACATCGGAGGATGAGCCCTTGCGTATCCCCTTGACGGTGAGGCTGATGAGCTGACTGGAGCCCGATTCACCGATGGCCGCTCCGCTTGTGCTCACATTTGAAACGACAAGCCAGCGTATGTACAGGCGCTCCCGATCGCTGGCGACGCCCGGCAGAGG
Source organism: Paenibacillus sp. A3 (assembly GCF_001399685.1). Classification (GTDB taxonomy): domain Bacteria; phylum Bacillota; class Bacilli; order Paenibacillales; family NBRC-103111; genus Paenibacillus_G. The sequence continues at coordinate 11,585 of NZ_JTHN01000129.1, read as the reverse complement.
CACATTGGTTAACCGCGTTGCTGTGTCCTTATTCATCATGAGATCGGGCAAGCCTGTGCCGTCACCCGTAAGATTGGTCCACTGCTGCCCGTCCGTGCTGAATTGCACCCGAAAGTCGCGCGGGCCGGTCGAGCCCCTGCCTTGCTGCTCGGAAGATAGGGTGATCTGCTGGAAGTCCTTCGTCGAGACCGTTGCGAGCCAATATTTTTCCTTCCCCGTCTCTTCGTGCCAGCCTTGATAGCGGATCGCTTGGAGGCTATCGTCCCAACCGAACGTTTCCGTAGCCCTGGCAGGAACGGCCTGAAGGGCGGAGCTGCCCTTGTAGATGCCGTAAGTTGCAGCGAACACGCTCTGATCGGCCGGATTCGCGCTATATTTCCATTCTGCCAAGGTAGTTGAAACCGGCGAATCGTCAGCGGATACAGCACCTGCAAATTGGAGCGTTAACAGGACAAGAGTCAATAAGAGCGAAAGCATGCGGTTTCCGATTCTTCTTGCATGGTTGTTCATTGTGAAGGCATCCTTTCTTACATGAAGTTGGAATACAGCTTACTGCATGGCCTTGCATGTCCTCTTCGGTCTTCATCCGGCTATGGACTGCCGTTCTCTGTCCTCCTCCCTCGATATTATGCGCTTTCATTCGAAGTCATCCTCAACTCTGAAAATTAAAACGTTTATATTTTCAACCAAAATAAAAACGCTATAAACTTCAAAGCCGAAGATCCTAGCCCCCAGAATATATTTGATTTCCCAATCGATGTCAACCATTTTCGCCTAAATATTTCTAAGGAATTTGTAAAGGCAACCCGAAGCATACAAAAGAAGCCTGCCCCTATCTTGGGACAGACTTTAGATATCGCAATGCTTATGCTGTAATCCTCCAGCCGCTTGTTTTGTTCTGCAGCTCCCACAGCTTGGCGTAAAGACCGCCGTTTTCCAGCAGTTCCTCATGCCGCCCCTGTTCCACGACTCTGCCTTTGTCCAGCACAATGATGCGGTCTGCTTTAACAACAGTTTTCAGCCGGTGGGCGATCAGAATTACCGTACGCCCCTTAATCAGGCGGCCGATCGCCTTCTGCATGTCCAGCTCATTTTCCGGGTCGAGCGAGGAAGTGGCCTCGTCAAGCAAAATGACCGGCGCATTCTTGAGCATTGCGCGCGCAATGGAAATGCGCTGCTTCTCGCCTCCCGACAAGGTGGATCCGCCCTCGCCGACCATCGTGTCATACCCGAGCGGCAGCTTCATGATGAACTCGTGGCAGCAGGCCTCCTTGGCCGCCGCCTCAATCTCCTCCTGGGTGGCGTCCTCCCGTCCGTAGCGGATATTGTTGCGGATCGTGTCCTGGAACAAGTACACATCCTGAAACACCATGGACATTTTTTTCATGAGCTTTTCCGGGTCCATCTCGCGTTCGTCGCTGCCGCCAAACAATACTTTCCCTTGCTGCGGGTCGTAAAACCGTGCAATAAGGCGCAGCAGCGTGCTCTTCCCGCTTCCCGAAGGGCCGACGATGGCCGTAAGCGTCCCTTTCCTCATTTCCATGGAAACGTTATCCAGAACCAATCTTTCGCCATAACCGAAGGATACGTTCTCGAGCCGGATGTCATGATCCTCCGGCGGCTCCTTCTCCCCCGCCATGACAGGCTGCTCCAGCAGATTTACGATACGCTCCCCTGCCATGACGTCGTATTTAAACGCAGGCAGGCGCATAATCGCAGCCGACAGCGGATCGAACACGCGGGTGCCCACCAGCAAAAACGTCGCGAACAAAGGCACCGTGATTGCGCCGCCCAAGATAAGATAAACGCCTGCCATCGTCATCAAGGACAAACCTGCTTCCATAAACGCAATCGCGACCAGGAAAAAGGGACCGAGCCCCCCTTCCAGCTTGATGCTTTCTTTCCGATACCGGGAAAAAGCCTGCTCCAGTCTTTGGAAGTTTTCGCCGCGCAGGTTGTAGGCCTTGATGATTTTCATGCCGAGCAGGTATTCCTGCAAACGATTGGCCTGATCGATTTTCGCTTGCGAATGGCTCTTGCCGAGCTTGCGTTCCAGACGGGAAACTCCCCACAGAATCAACATCGATACCGGAAATCCCGCAAGCATGGCCGCAGCCAGCCGCCAGTCCACAAAAAGCAGCCCCGCAAACGCCAGAACGGGAATTATGGCGCCGCTGACAACTTGGGGCAAGCTGTGCGTCGCGGCATTTTCCGTCTGGGCAAAATCGTTCATTATCGTATGCCCCAGCTCGCCGGAATCTTTGCTTAAGAGGAAACCGAGCGGGAGCTTGCGCAAATGCTCGGCCATCTGGGCCCTGCCTTCGGCAGACGACTCGTACGCCCCGCGGTAAGTGGACCGGTATGCCATCAGCTCGCCGACAAACAACACGACAAGGAACAGAACCATACCTCCCCAGGCAAACCACAAGCTCTGGACATCCAAAGCAGGCTGCTCCTTGGAATAATAGGCGTAAATCATGCTCACCGCCGCGGCCACGCACCCGAACGGAAACAGATTGACCAGATTGGCGAACACCGTCCAAAGGATCGGCTTCAGCATTTTCCCGGGGTGGCCAGCCGTAATATGGCGAAGGTCGTTCATCATCGCTCCAGCACCTCCTCTTCCTGTCGAAGATCCATTTCCCAATAGGCGGAAGCGGTATGGGCGTCCCACATTCTTTTGTATAAGCCGCCGCGGGCAAGAAGCTCGTCGTGGGTGCCCGTATCGTCGATTTGTCCTTCCTTCAGCACAATGATCTGGTCCGCCTCGCAGATCGTTGTCAGACGATGGGCAATGATCAGCACCGTTTTGCCCTTGACGAGCTCGCGCAGCGCCAGCTGCATGTGATATTCGTTTTCCGGATCGGCGTAAGCCGTAGCCTCATCCAGTATCAGGATAGGCGAATTTTTCAATATCGCTCTTGCGACGGATACCCGCTGTTCTTCGCCGCCCGAAAGGTATACCCCGCCCTCACCGATCAGCGTGTCGTAGCCCTTGGGCAACCGTTCGATAAACTCGTGACACTGGGCCGCTCTTGCCGCTGCGTACACTTCCTCTTTGGTCGCCGTCGGTCTGCCCGCCAAAATATTATTGTAAAGGGTGTCCGAAAACAGGAACGTATCCTGGAACACAAAGGACAGGCACTCCATCAGCTCGGTCGATCTCATATCCCGAATATCCGTACCGCCGATGGTGACGCCGCCCTTCTGCACATCCCAAAACCGGGGGATTAATTGGGCAATGGTCGATTTGCCGGAGCCGGAGGGACCGACCAGCGCCGTGATTTTTCCTTGCGGTGCGGTAAACGAAATGCTTTTCAGCACCTCTGTGCCGCCCTCGACGCCGTAAGAAAAAGACACCTCGCGGAACCCGATGTCATACGAGGAAGGCTTTTGCCCGGATTCCGGGTCCTCGACGGCCTTTTCCTGGAAGATTTGGTCGATGCGGCTGACCCCTTCGACGATGACGGTCAAAGTCGACGCAAAGCTGCCGAGCTTGAACATCGGAGTAGAAATGCCCGGCGCGAGCACGAGAAAAAACATTAGCGTGACGGCAAAGGCCATATGATCGGGATCTCCGCCAATGAAGAACAGTCCGACAGGCAGGACAAACGTGGCCAGCGATAACATCATGACTTTAAAGGAGACATAGCCATTTTGAAAGCTGTCGGTATATTTGACGCTGAAATCGCGGTAACGGAGCATGTCGTCATAAAACTTCCGGAACGAGCGGACCGTCTGTCCGAAAATTTTAATGGAAGGCATGCCCCGCACATACTGGATAGAGGAAGCATTAATATTTTCCAGCGCGTCGAAATATTCCTTCAGCCCCGCTTGCGCTTTTTGGCCCGCCATCATGGAGTATTGGCAGGCAAAGCCGATCAGGATCGGAATGACGCAAGCCAAGGCATACCAGACATTGAGCGAAAACATCGTGACCATGATGGCCGCGATCATGACGGCGGTATTAATGAGATCGGGCAATTGATGCGCGATAAAAAGCTCGATTTTTTCCACATCGTGCTCGACCACTTTCTTGATTTTCCCCGTTGCGTGTTTATTAAAGTAGCCGAGAGGCAGCGCCCCGATATGACCCGACAGCTTGACCCGGATGCCGTGCAGGATGCGGAATGCGGCAACGTGCGAGCACATCCCGCCGATATACATAAAGACATAACCGAGCGCCATCCCCGCTGCACCCCAGACGGCCCATCGTGTGAGATAGGCGGCATCTACAGACGATATGTCCGAAGCATGTCTTAGAAGCTCGGCCGTCACGAAATAGACCGAGACGTACGGAACCAGCATCAAAAATACGCTTGCGGTAGACATGATTCCCGACCATAGGAGCAGGGACTTTTTCTCGCCCGCAAGCTCCAACAGCCTTGGAATGCCTTTTTTCGGTTTACGGTTCAATCCTTCTCATTCCTTCGGGTTCGTTTTTCAATTCCAGCACATGATCGCAGGCCAGCCTCGTCAGAATGCGATCATGCGTGATGATGACAACGGTTTTGCCTGCATGTGCAAGCTTCCTGGACCATGCGGCCACATTCAGGACACCGTCGCCGTCGAGCCCGCTGGTCGGCTCGTCCAGCACGATCAGCTCCGCGTCCGAGCAGTAAGCCGCGGCGATGGTGACCCGCTGCTTCTCTCCGCCGGACAGGGACGCGGGATGCCGGTCCCGAAGCGCTCTCAGGCCGAATGCGTCCATCGCTTCATAAGCCCTTAAGCGAAGCGCATCGTCCAGACGCCTGCCCAACACCAGTTCATTGCCCACGCTGTCGGCATAGAGCTGGTAGTCCGCATCCTGCATCACCAAGTAGCTCAAGCTGCGTCTCCCGGCTGCCGAACGTTTTTTCCCGGCGTAATACACCTCTCCGCCCTGCTGCCGCAGGAGGCCGCAGAGCACTTTGCACAACGTCGTTTTGCCAACTCCGTTCTCCCCCGTCAGCGCGGTCACGCTGCCCGGCTTCAGGTCAATATCGATCCCTTTAAGAGCATGTGACGACGAACGATAAGCATAAGTCAACGATCGTCCCTCCCAGCCCTGCGTAGAAGCGGCGACGGCGGGTAACCCGTCCGAAGGCAGGTTGATCCCGGCCATCTCCATATCCGGATGGCGCAGCCCGTATGGCTTCACGTCCTCGTAACGAAGTGCCGCAAATTCGTCCTTCTTCCACGTTCGAGCGACGGTTCCTTGATCCAGCAGCACATAACGGTCCGCCACCTCCAAGAAAGCGTGCAGCCGATGCTCGCTCAAGATCAGCGTCGTTCCGGACCGCTTCAGCTGCAATAGGGTCTCCACCAGCTCGGAAGTCGCTTTCTCGTCCAGATTGGCGCTCGGCTCATCCAGGATCAGCAGCTTCGGAGACAGCATCGTAGCCGCGGCAATGGCGACCTTCTGCTTTTGCCCGCTTGAGAGCTGATCCAAGGGACGATCCAGCAAATGCGCTATTCCCATGCGATCCGCTGCAGCTTGGACGCCATGGAGGATTTCGGCAGGCGCAATCCCCAAATTTTCTCCCGAGAAAGCGAGCTCGTCGCCCGCAAGCGACATAAAGAACTGGCTGCGCGGGTCCTGAAATACCGAACCCGTGAGCCTTGTCTTTTCCTCCGGGAGAAAGGAGGCGATGGGTTTGCCCGACACCCGCACCGTGCCTGTCAGCTTCCCCGGATAAAATTGGGGAGCAAGACCGTTGATCATGCGCAGAACGGTGCTTTTTCCGCAGCCGGAGCGGCCGCAAAGCACGACGCATTCCCCGGCTCCAACCGACAGATGAAGGTCGGATACGCCCTCCGTCTCATCGTGGTCCTCAAACTCGCTTTCATAGGTAAAGCCAGCGGCTGTCAACTCAATCATCTTGTCCTCCTACTGCACCATCACGTAGATTCCAGTTGCCAGTACGACAAACAACAGCATCGCGATCCCGTCTGCCGCCCGAAGTCCTATCGGATGCACGCTGCTTCGGACCACGGTACACTCGATGCCGCGAAGCACGGCCGACGCGGCCAGCTCGGAGGACAGCTTCAGGCAGCGCACAACCAGCGGCATCAAAAAGCATTCGTAAGCCAGTGCAGGCTTTTGCAGCACGCTGTACCAGCGTTTGAAAATGCCCCGGGCGCGCATGCCGCTGCGAATCGCGGCCATCTCCTGCATAATGACCGGAAAAAACCGGGTGAGAATGCAAATGGTAATAATCAGGTTTTTCGGCATGCGCATCCGTTCAAAGGCGCACATGATAGCGCTTGGCGAAGATGCCAGAAGCGCGGAAGCGATCATCATCAAAGGGATCATCCGACTTAACGTATAAAAAACAATAACGAAAGTTCCGAACACGATGCCGCTTAGAGCAAAGATGGCAACTTTGCAGCAAACAAACAGGAGCCCGTATTGCAAAGCCTTTTTCGGCAGCCCGAGAGCCAGCAAATAGAGCATACCGAGCAGAATGATCGCCATGGTTTGAGCGGAAGAGCCCGCAACCAGGGTCAATAGGCTCATTAACGGCAAAATAAGCAAATGCGTACGCGGGTCCAGCCTTACCTTGATGCTCAAGTTCGACCCTCCTGCCGCTAGACCAGCTTCGCTTTCTTGACATGCCGGTTCAGGAATTTATTTCCGAAATAGCAGCCAAGCACCGAACCTGCTATGGCGAGCGTGACCATCACAGCTATCATGCTGGGAGTTTCGTAGTAATAAAACATCGTATCCATCGCTTCCTGCGAATAGCTCGCCGAATAAATCTCGATCATTTTCTGCTTGAACAAGAACAGTGGAATCACGGCGCACAGCGCAAAGCCTGCAAAAAAGATGCTGTACCCGGCGGCATTGCGCTTCCAATTGCGATAGCTGTTCCTGCCGGCCATGACAAGCTCGGCGATGATCCCGAAACCGAGCAAAAAAAGCATATTGATGAGCCCCATCGCCAGAAACAGCAGGACGGAAATGACCGAAGTCCCTATCAACACCCCGCGTTTGGAGATTTTCCCTGCCATCACCATATAAAGAGGGCCGCATAGCAGAGCCATGATGCCCGGGCCTGCGAGATGGGCAAACGCCGGTGTGAAAAACATCGAAGCACTCATGGAAACAGCCGTCATGACGACCATAATGACGATGTTAAAAATAACGCAAGTGACGACGTCCTTAATGCTCCAACGATGCTCCGCCGCACCTAGTTTTTGAACAGTTGACTCTTGCATACTTTGTAGTCTCCTCCCGATTGTACGATAAGCTAATTGAGAATCATTCTCTCTTAGCAAAGTTAGCAGAAATCTTGCGGGCACGGCTAACACTTTTCGGAGGAAAATCAACAGAAACCGGATTTTTTATATTTGATATTCACGAACATTCGTTCTATAATTATAAGCAATAATCCTTAGGAATAAGGAGAGATGCAGAATGGCAGCTTCAAAAAAAACTTTAAGAACTTGCAGCAATGGCCACCAATACTATAAAAGCAGCGATTGTCCTTCCTGTCCGTTCTGTGAGCAAGAACGCAAACCCGACAACGGATTTCTTTCGCTACTCTCGGCACCGGCGAGACGGGCATTGGAACACCATGGAATTACTTCGTTGCAGCAGCTCTCACAATATAGCGAAAAAGAGATTTTGCAATTTCACGGGATGGGACCGGCATCTTTGCCCAAACTTAGGACGGCTTTGCAGGAAAATGGGTTATCGTTCAAAAACTAAACGCCAGAATTAAAAAAACTGCCGGCATTCGCCGACAGTCCCGTTCTCCCTATTCAGTTCATGCTGTATTTAACGACATGACGCAAATAGTCTCCCGGATTCACCCCGAATTTCTTGCGGAACGATAACGTAAAAAAGCTCAAATTTCCATAGCCGACCTGAAATGCGGCATCACTGACCGATATCCCTTTTTCTTCAAACAGGAGGCGGGCCTTCTCCAACCGTTGATCGATTACGTACGCATGCACCGATTGTCCGAACATTTCTTTAAAGCCCTTCTTCAGCTTGTATTCGTTCAAGCACACCAGCTTCGACAGCTCGTTCAACGATACGGAAGCGGCAATATTGTGATCCAATATTTCCTTCGCTTTGCTGATGCTGATCATATCCTGCTTGGAAAGGTTCGCGGAGCCATGCGTTATCCCGTTTTGCAAGACAGCCTCCCCAACATAGGTAGCCATAAGCTCAAGAATCTTCCCTTCCATATAGACGTTTCTCAGCGATTTCTCGTACGGGCAGTTCCGGATCTGCTGGAGAATGACCTTGACCGCCGGAGTCATCGGATATTTCCCGAAAATCTCACGGAGGTTTCCCTTCCGGGCATAATCGTCTTCTTTAAAAATGTTTTTCAGGATCGTCTGAAACGTCACAGGATGAAGCTTGACCCCCATAAACCGGTATTTTTTTCCAGGTTCAATCTCGCATCGTTCCTTGCCTTTGGCATTGCTCAGCAGAAAGCTCTCGTCCGTTCCAAAACCAAACCGCTCTTTCTTTCCCAGCACATTCCACTCAGCGCCCTCGCCCAAACAAAAAAACAGATCGACAAAGGCGGCGTTGGATACCGACTCGATTTCCAGCCTCCGGTGAAACGTCATTTCGAAATCCGTGATATGAACCCTGTTCACGGAAGAGATTAATCTGGCATAGCCTTGGCCCGTCCCTTCGGAAAGCACATATTCGCATTTGCCGGATTCTTCTATGCGCTTAAATCCTTCGCGTATCGAGGATCTCTCCACCGCGAAGGATTCCATCTCGTCCTGATTTACCGATCCAGGCTCTGACATCTTCTGCTACTCCCCCCGCAATTTACGAAACTATCAACTATAACCGGTAATTACAAAAGCATCTGCTTCCATTTTAATTAATAATGATTATCATTGTCTATTAGAATTAAAAAAATATCCCCGGAGGAAGCGCTATGGCTTCTTCCAGGGATATCTGTATTTCTCGATTAGCTGGCGCTCTCCAGCTTCTCCACCTGTACCCGTCCCGAGAAAAAGACGGCCCCGCCGCCCATATCCGCCAGCCGGTCCGGGGTCAGAGCATTCACCAGACGGCTGCTTCCTTCCGCATCCGCCCATAAGCCCTGACTGACAACAGTGCCGGGAACGACATCTTCGCCCACCGATGCGATCAGCTCGCACGAGCCGCGCGAGTTCCACACCCGGACACGTTCGCCGTTCCGGATACCCAAGCTCGCGGCGTCTTCCGTATGCATATAAAGCTTCGGCTCGCCTTCCAGCCGGACATGCTTTGCATTGTGCGAGAACGTCGAGTTTAAGAAATTGTGATTGGGTGCCGGAACAAATTGAAACGGCAGCTCCTCGTCCGTCGGAAGCGGCGTATACGTAGGCAGCGGCGGAAGGCCTTTCAGCTCCATCGCTTTCGAGTAGAGCTCGATCTTTCCGCTCGGCGTAGGCAGCCTGCCCGGAAACAACGGCCGGACGTTCGCTCTGACGTACTGCTCCTCCTGAAGCCGCTCATACGTAATACCTTCCAGATTCGGATTCGCCGGATTGTTCAACGCTTGCCGGATCAGATCCTCATCCGAATCGCGCAAAGCGTCGTCTTCGAAGCCCATACCTTGGGCCAGCAGCCGGAAGACGTCCGGATTGGACTTGCTTTCGCCGTAAGGCTCAATGGCCGGCTGTTGAAGCTGGACATAATGATGCCAGTAGGAACGGTAAATGTCATGGTTTTCGAAGGAAGACGTCGCCGGAAGCACCAGATCGGCATACCGTGCGGTCTCCGTAAGAAACAAGTCGTGAACCACCGTGAACAAATCTTCGCGCATCAGCCCCTGCCGTACTTTGCCGGCAAACGGGGTAACAACCGCAGGGTTCGAATTGTAGACGTAAAGCGAGCGGATTGGCGGATCGAGCTCCAGCAGCGCGCTTCCCAACAGATTCATATTGATAAAGCGGGCCGGCTGCTTGCGCAATTGCGGACGCTGGAGGGCCGAATTATTGAAATCCAAGTAGCTGCCGTTACCCTTGATCGCACCGCCGCCCCGGTGCATCCATTGGCCTGTCAGCGCCGGAAGGCAGGCGATCGTTCGAACGCACATCCCTCCGTTGTCATGATGCTGAATTCCGTTGCCGATCCGAATGAAGGACGGAGTCGTACGGCCGTATAGCCGGGCAAGCTCGTAAATGTCTTCCACAGGTACGCCCGTAACGGAGGACACGAATTCCGGGTCATACGATTTCACATGCTCACGGAGCTTTTCGTGTCCGACCGTATACGTTTGTAAGAACGTTTCGTCCGTCATGCCCTCTGCGAACAAAATATGCATTAAGCCAAGCGCAAGAGCGGCATCCGTTCCCGGTCGAATCGGAATGAACCAGTCCGCCCATTTGGCCGTCCGGTTGCGGTGAACGTCGATCACGACAATACGCGCGCCGTTCTTGCGCGCCTTCTCCGCAAGCACGATCTGATGCATGTTGGTGCTAACCGCATTAATGCCCCACATCACAATCAGCTTGGCATGGACCGTATCCTCCGGAGACGTTCCGTAGCCGCCGCCCATCGTATAACGGTACCCTTCCGTTCCGGCGGCTTGGCATATCGTGTACTCAAGCCGGCTGGCACCCAAGCGGTGGAAGAAGCGCCGGTCCATGCCTTCCGCTCCGATTCTCCCCATATTCCCGTAAAAGCTGTACGGCAGGATGCTTTCCGCCCCTTCCGTCGCTATAAGCGTCTTCCACTTGGAGACGATCGTCTCGATCGCTTCCTCCCACGAGATACGCTCGAACGTGCCGTCTCCCTTCTTCCCCGTTCGTTTCAGCGGATAGCGAAGACGGGCCGGGTCATACAGGCGCTCGGTCATATGGCGCACTTTGTTGCAGATGGCGCCCTGCGTCATCGGATGCTCGGGATCTCCTTCAACCTTCACGATTCGTCCCGCTTCTTTGTGCAGCAGCAAGCCGCACTGATCGGGACAGTCCAATGAGCAGACGCCCCGCACGATTTCTCTCGTTTTATCCTCTATCGAGTTCATTGCCTTGCCTGCCTCCTTGCGAATCAGCTTCTTCCTTACTTTTTCTCCATTCCGCGTTCATCTCCTGCGCATCCGGCTCGATCGCTTTATGGGCTCAACAATAGAACTTTCCCGTGGATGCCCGACTCCGCGGCATGGATCGCGCTTATCGCGTCCGTCAATTCAAATTTGGCTCCGATCTTCATCAAAGCCAGCTTTTTCTCCCGCACAAGCCCCAACACTTGCTCAAACGCCTCTTCCCATTCCTCCGGCGAAGAATTCCGCACCCATTGCCGGAGATAAAACGGCCTGACACGGATCTGCGTTCCCCGAACCGCTTCATGCCACACGGCCGGAATACCTGAAAGCAGCCCGATGCTTAGGATCGTTCCGTCCGTCTTCACGCAGCGCGCCAGCTTTTCGCCTTCGGGTCCTCCGATCCTATCGATGGCCGCCGTGGCGCCTTGACCTGCCGTGACTTCTAAAATTCGGTCCCGGACGGAGACTTCCGCCGCGTTAAACACATAGGCCGCCCCAAGACGCCGCAGCTCGGTGGTATGGCGGGCGCCGCGCGTCGGGGCACTCCACCCGTATCGGACACTAGCACACGACAAGGCCAAAAATAGACTCAAA